>DASQVN010000107.1:0-3169 GCA_035640755.1 Rhodopila sp. | reverse complement strand
GGCCTTTCTCGCGACCGAGGCTCCGAATTCTTGATGTCTCTCGGCTCAAAAATGAACCGCAGCTGTAGTGCTAGTGTGGTGGTTCCGAAGTCCGCCACACTGTGGATCAGCCGCCGTAGCGGACTTCGGAACCACCACACTAGAAAACAATGCTTTGCTAGTGTCCTTATCGGTTCGGAAGTTCGTAAAGCGGCTGATTTCAGCACGACGAACTTCCGAACCGGGACACTAGCCCGCGAAAACCGGCAGCCCCTCGGTCCGGTCCTCCAGCGCCGCCGCCCCCTCGGTCGGCAGGGCGACATAGTGATTCAGCGCCGCGTTGATGTCGCTCTCCCACATCTCCCGCGGCAGCTCATACAGAAGCTCGACCGAGTAGCCGTTCGGGTCGCGGATATACAGGCTGTGCGTCATCCCATGTTCCACCCGCCGCTCGAACCTGACCCCGCTGGCCTGCAGGTAAGCGAGCTGGCGCAGCCACGACTCCCGGTCCGGAAACGCGATCGCGATATGCCCGATCGCGCTCACCAGAGTCCCGTCCGGCCCCGGCGCCGGCAGGCTCGGCACTTCGCAAAAGGCAATGTCGTGATGCGTCAGCCGGCCGTCATGATCGGCGCTGTAGAACTGCATCCGCCGCCGCAGGCCCGAGGGATCCTCGCGGTCGAACTGCCCGACCTGCCGGAAGCCCAGCATCTCGGTCCAGAAACGGTGCGTCTCCTCCAGGTTGCGGACGTTGATCACCAGATGATTGAGCCCACACGGGCGGGATGGTGCTGACATGGGACGCCTCCTGCTTCTCGTCACGGCGGCTGCCGATCCTCGGCTCAAGGCCAAGGACACGGGAGCGCCAGCCGCGACATTTCCAGCCGCAGCGTCCCATCACGCACCATCCCTCGCCGCTGTTCAAGGGGCCAACCCTTGCGCAACCCGCCCCGCCTATGCCTGATACCGGCCTTTACGTAACCCGGGGGAAGTCATGGAACAGGCCGAAGGCAAGCATCTTTTCGAACCGACAGGTGACTTCCAGTGCCTGCACGAATTCATCCCCGCCGCCCGAGCGAAACTCTCGGATCATATCTGGGGCTATCTCGTCGGTGCCACGGAAACCGAGACCACGCTGCGCCGCAACCGCCTCGCACTCGACTCCCTTGCCCTGCGCCCGCGCGTCTGCGTCGACGTCTCCAAGGTCGAGCTCGGCACCACCCTGTTCGGCAAGCAATGGCGCCTGCCCGTCATCCTCGCGCCGGTCGGCTCGCTGGAGTCCTTCCACCCCGGCGGCGCCGCCACCGCCGGCCACGCTGCTTCCGCCTTCGGCGCGCCCATCATGGTCAGCTCCGTCACCGCCCCGGGGCTCGAGGAAACTGCCGCCGCCACGCCCGGCCCGAAGATCTTCCAGCTCTACGTCCGCGGCGACGACGCCTGGATCGATGACGTCGTGAAGCGCGCGATTGACACCGGCTACGACGCCTTCGCCATCACCGTCGATACCGCCGCCTATTCCCGCCGCGAGCGCGACATCGCCGGCCGCTTCGTCAAGCCCTGGCGCACCGCCGCCACCGGCCACAGCTACCAGGCCGGCTTCACCTGGGACAATATCAAGCGCTTCAAGGACAAGCACACCATCCCGCTGATCCTGAAGGGCATCGCCACAGCCGAGGACGCAGCGCTGTGCTGCGAGCATGGCGTCGACGGCGTCTACGTCTCCAACCACGGCGGCCGCCAGCTCGACCACGGCCGCGGCTCGATCGACGTGCTGCCCGAGGTCATGGCCGCTGTCCGCGGCCGAGCGAAGGTGATCATCGACGGCTCGATCTGCCGCGGCACCGATGTCGTCAAGGCCATCGCGCTGGGTGCCGACGCCGTCGCCATGGGCCGCATGTACTGTTATGCCCTCGCCGCCGACGGCGAAGCCGGCGTGCACAAGATGCTCGAGCTGCTCGAACATGAATTCGGCGTCGCCATGGCGCTCTCTGGCGCCCGCCGTCTGGATGAGCTGCATCCGGGCTTCGTCTTCCACGGCGCCCCGCAGGTCGCCCTGCCGCACGCCCACAGCGCCTTTCCGCTGTTGCAGACAACCCCGGAGTTTCGCGCGCCGCTTGTCTGAGGTAAGGCAACGTGTCGGATCATCCCGTCGTTTAGGGCGGGACTGATCGTTACCGAGAGGACTTATGGCACGTACACCATCCCGCAAGACTCCCCGCAATCCGCTGGTGGTCGATCCCGAACGCGAACAGCGCGTGCGCGAACGCGCCTATCTGCTTTGGGAAGCGGAAGGCAAGCCGCACGGCCGCGATGTCGAGTTCTGGGAGCGTGCGCGCGAGCTGGTCGCCATGGAGGAAAGTGCCGGCAGCGGCCAGCTCCCCAACCCGCAGAACGAGCCGGGCTCACGCCGCGAAACCGGTGTCGAGGAAGCCGAGGTCCAGCAGAACCTCGGCGAATTCCCCGACCGTTTCACCGACCAGGGAGAGGTGCGGCAGACCCCGACACCGAAGCGCAAGTCCCGCGCCCGGAAGAAGAGTTAAGAGCTTGCTGGGATAGACTCTACGCCGCGCGCAGCGACTCGCGCACGAACGATCCGCCCGCGGCGATCGCCCGCCGAGCGGCGTTCAGCATGGGGAAGAAGATGTGCCAGATGTGGATCATTTCGGGCCAGATCTGCAGATCGACCGCCACATCCGCCGCACCCGCCCTGCGTGCCAGCGCGATCGAGTCATCCAGCAACGTCTCCGATGCCCCGACCTGGATCAGCAGCGGCGGCAACCCGCTCAGGTCGCCATGGATCGGCGCGGCGTGCGGATGCCGCGGATCGGCGCCGCCCAGGTAGTGGCTGGCCATGAATTGGATGGTCTCCCGCTGCACCGTCGGGTCCGCCGCCGCCCGGTCGCTGAACGACTGGCCAAGCGCCTCCATGTCGACCCAGGGTGAGATGCACCAGCCGCCGCCCGGCAGCGGCAGCCCCGCCTCGCGGATCGCCAGCATCGACCCAACCACCAGCCCGCCGCCCGCGCTGTCGCCCGCGATCGCGATCCGCCCAGGCCGGATACCGCCGTCCAGCAGGAACCGGTAGGCCGCAACGGTATCCTCGACCGGCGCCGGAAACCGGTGTTCGGGCGCGAGCCGGTACTCCAGCGCCAGCGTCCGCGTGCCCGCGGCGCGCCCGACCTCGGCCGCC
>DASQVN010000106.1:0-4709 GCA_035640755.1 Rhodopila sp. | reverse complement strand
ATCACGCTGGCATAATGCAGCCGGCGGGTTCATCCTGGGGCGTGATGAGCACGAACCACGCGCAGCAGGAGGACCCAGGCACCGCGACCGGCACGATCCGGGTCGGCGGCGATCCGGACGGGTTCATGACATATCTGGTCGACCTGCCGCCGGAAGCGCTGCCGAGTGTGTGCAAGCGGGACCTGGAGCTTGCCTGGTATGCGGCGCGGGAGGCGGCACTGGCCGAACGACAGGGGGCGGTGCGGGGCTTTCGGTTCAAGCGCCCGGACGGCAGCCATACCGACCTGGCGCTGGCGGACCGGGATGCGCGCTGCTGGGTGGGGGCGGTGGACCGCACCGTCGGCATCGCCTCGGCGTCGGGGCTGTCGCTCTGCCTGCGGCTGCTGGCGCTGATCGACCTTCTGGCACGCGCGCCGTGGACGCGGCCGCTGCTGCACCTGGCACGCGATGGTGCCGAATTCCATCCGGCTCTGCTAAAAGCGGCGGCGAGCCAGCCCCTGACGCGGGATGCCCGATTCGATGAAGCGGGATTCCAGCAGCGGCTGTCCTGTTTCGTCAGCGGCCTTCAGCTTGAAGCTCCGCGATCGGTCCAACGCCTGTCAGGAGCCTGAGTGATGCGCTGCCTTCGCCCGTTTCTACTGCTTGGGGCTGTTATCCTGGCCGCCTGCGAGGCGCGGCCGCCGCTGACCGGGCAGGCGCAGGCCGATGCCGAGACGCGCGTCGCGTGCGAGCAGCGGGCCGAGGCGGTGTACAACCAGCAGAACCGGGCCGATATCTACAGCCCGGCGCCGTCGGTGAACACGCCGTTTTCCGCCAACTACCTGCCCGGACAATCGGACCGCGGGCTGTCGCAGCTGTTCGCGCATGACCGGCTGGTGAGCGACTGCATCCGCAACAAGGGCTCGACGCCGCTGCCGGCGCCAGCGCCCCCGCCGCCGGCGAACAAGGCACCGCCGAGCAACCGATGAGCGTCGGCCGGTGAGCCTGATACGCAGACGGTTTTATGGTGCGAACGCGGTTCGTTTCGACCTATAGTCGGTTTCGCCGGCGGGGGCGGCGCGCTTTCACTTCTGCTCCAGGCATGGTGTCGGACGCGTTCACGGAGCCGGCAGACCTAGCTTCCTCCGGCATGGACATCCCATATGTTCGATATGGATCTGACCGTCATTCCTGGTTCCCGCATCGTCGAAGTCGCTCGGCTGGCCTTTGCCACGCCGGACGTCGATTTCCTGTGCTTCGGCGAGTCGGACCAGCCGAGCCCGGCCGTGGGACGGGAGGCAGCGGTGCTGGCGCTGGAGGAAGGGGATACGCGCTACCCCGACGTGCGCGGGCTGCCGGCGCTGCGCACGGCGCTGACGCGGTATCTCAGCGGCCTCCACGCCAGGCCGGTGGAGGAAAGCCGAATCCAGGTGACGGCCTCCGGCATGGCGGCGCTGTCGGTGGCGCTGGCCGCGGTGGTGCGGGCGGGGCAGCGCGTGGTGGTACACAGCCCGATCTGGCCGAACATCCCCAACGCGGCCTGGCTGCGCGGCGCGGTGGTCGAGCAACTGGAACTGACGCCGCTTGCGGACGGCGGGTTCCGGCTGGACCTGGATCGGCTAGACATGATGATGGAGGGGGCGCGCGCGTTCATCCTGAATTCGCCCGGCAACCCGACGGGCTGGACGGCGACCGAGGAGGAGCTGCGGGCGATACGGGATATCTGCCGGCGCCGCCGAGCGTGGCTGATCTCGGACGAGGTGTATTCGCGGCTTGTATATGATGGGCGCGCCGCCGCGCCGTCTCTATTGGACATCATCGAGCCGCACGAGCGGGTGATCGTGATCAACAGCTTCTCCAAGACCTGGCGGATGACCGGCTGGCGGCTGGGGTGGCTCGTGTTCCCGGAGGGATCGGCCGAACTGATGACGAACCTGGTGGAGGTGTCGCACTCGGGCGTCGCGCCGTTCGTGCAGCGTGCCGGTGTTGCCGCCCTGGCCGACGTGGCTGGGGTGGAGCAGTTCCGGGCGCATTGTGCCGTGGGGCGGGGCCTGGCAACCGAGGCGCTGGGCGGGCTGAACGGCGTGCGGTACCGGCCGCCGGTGGGGGCGTTCTACGCGTTCCTGGCGGTGGACGGACTGCGCGACAGCCTGGATCTCGCGAAGAAACTGGTGACGCGGCATGGCGTTGCGGTGGCGCCGGGCATTGCGTTCGGCCATGCGGGCGAAGGCTGGCTGCGGGTGTGCTTCGCGCAGTCGGCACCGCTGATGGAGCGTGCGATGCAGCGGCTGCGTGACGGTCTGCGGGCGGAGATGGGATCATGAACGAACGGGTCTGCGGCATTTGCGGCACCCCTGCCCCGGCGCCATTCCGTGCGCCTCAACCCGAAATCGCCCCGGATCTGGACATGCGGCCGGGCGAGCCGGTGCGCTCGACCCTGCGTGACTGGGTTCTGGTGTGCCGCGGCTGCGGGGCGGCGGCGCCGGACTTGGCGGCGGTGCCGGCGGAGGCGCGGGCGGCGGTGGAGTCGGACGCGTATCGCGGCTTGAGCGTGACGGCACTGGAGGAAACGGTGCCGTTCCGGCGCTGGGCGCTGATCTGCGAGCGGACGGGCAACCGGGCGGAGCAGGCGGAGGCGTTGCTGCAGGCGGCGTGGGCCGCGGATGACGCCGCGGCGGTGGGCGAAGCCGCGAAACTGCGCGCTGAAGTCGCCGCGCTGTGGGACGGCACGACGGATATCGAGCTTGGGGTGCGCCGGCTGGATGTGCTGCGCCGAGCCGGACGGTTCGACGAAGCCGCGGCGTGGGCCGCGACGCTGATGGAGCGGCGGCCGGATGAACTGGCGCGCCAGATCATTGCCTTTCAGCAGGCGCGGATCGCGGCGCGGGATGTCGGGCGGCACCTGATCAGCGCGGTACTGCCGCCGCCATCCCATACGCCGCATGTGGCGCACAACAAGCGCGCCACGACCGGGTTCTGGTCGCGGCTGCTACGGAAGTAACGGTTACAACTGAAACATCCGTACGACGGCCAGGATCAGCATGGCCAGGCCAGCCAGGCCGAAGGCAAGCGTGCCGTAGGCAGGCAGCCAGCCGAACACCCCCATTGCAAGATAGGTCCCGGCCAGCACGACCGTGGCGAACGCGCACAGGAATGTGGCGCTGGTCACAGACGAGGCCCCTTCGCGTCCGTAGAAGCGGAACACGAGAAGCAGGAACGCGGCGACGAACGGGGCCAGGATCAGGGTATCGGTGCTGGACATCGGGAAACGGCTCCAATCGGTGCGGGCGCGGTATAACCGATTCCCACCCGCGGCAGAAGGGTGCGGCGGAACAGCGACATGAGCTGCGAAAATCGATGACCATTTGACGAAATCGTGAATTCACGGTTGCAAGAGGCGCCTCCCGTTCGTACACGCGTTCGTGAGGAGGACAGCCATGCTGAATACCGAATGGTGGCGCGGTGCGGTGATCTACCAGATTTATCCGCGCAGTTTCTTTGACAGCAACGATGACGGCATCGGCGATCTGCCGGGCATCACGGCCAGGCTGGACCATGTCGCCCGGCTCGGCGTGGACGCAATCTGGCTGTGCCCGTTCTTTGTCTCCCCGCAGCGGGACTTCGGCTACGACGTGGCGGATCATGTGTCAGTCGATCCGATTTTCGGTACGCTCGCGGATTTCGATGCGCTACTGGACCGGGCGCATGCGCTGGGGCTGAAGGTGCTGATCGACCAAGTCTGGAGTCACACCTCGGACCGGCACAAGTGGTTTCTGGAAAGCCGAGCCTCACGCGATGGGATGAAGGCGGATTGGTATGTGTGGGCCGATCCGAGCCCGGACGGCACGCCGCCGAACAACTGGCTGTCGGTGTTCGGCGGTTCGGGGTGGACGTGGGAGCCGCGACGTCGGCAGTACTACCTGCACCATTTCCTGAACCACCAGCCGGCGCTGAACCTGCACAACCCGGCGGTGATGGATGCGCTGCTGGAGACCGGCCGCTTTTGGCTGGACCGCGGGGTGGATGGATTCCGGCTGGATGCGATCGATTTCCTGCTGCATGACAGGGACCTGCGCTCCAACCCGCCGTTGCCGTGGCCCGAGGTGATGCCGGCAAAGCTGTTCGGGATGCAGAAGCACGTGCATGACATGCTGCAGCCGGAGGCGGTGGGACTGCTGGCGCGGATCCGTGGTTTGATGGATGCCTATCCCGGCACGACGACGCTGGGCGAGATCTCCAGCCAGCCGGGGGCGTTCGAGCGTGTGGTGTCCTGCACCGAGGGCGCGGACCGGCTGCACATGGCCTATACGCTGCGGCCGTTGCGGGGCGGGTTCGACTGGCCGACGCTGACCGGGCTGCTGCGCGACGTCGCGGCGGTGGGGGATGACGGGTGGATCTGCTGGTCGTTCAGCAACCACGATGTGGAGCGCGCCGTCAGCCGGTGGAATCCTCGGCGCGGCGAGGCCCCCGACCCTGCCTTTGCCCGGCTGCTGATGACCCTGCTTCTGTCGCTGCGCGGCAGTGTCTGCCTGTACCAGGGCGAGGAGCTGGGGCTGACCGAGGCGGCGTTGGCGGAAGAGGATCTGCGCGACCCGTTCGGCATTGCCTACTGGCCGGAGTTCCGCGGGCGGGACGGCAGCCGGACGCCGATGCCGTGGGCGGCCGACGAACGGCATGGTGGCTTCACGGCGGCCGAGGCGGCGTGGCTGCCGGTGCCGGAGGCGCATCGG
>DASQVN010000105.1:0-4529 GCA_035640755.1 Rhodopila sp. | reverse complement strand
GGGCCGAACCTGATGATCGTGCCCCTCATCGGCTGGCGCGTCGCCGGCTGGGCCGGGCTGCTGACCGCCTCGGTGGCGAAGTTCGCCCCGTCCTCGATCCTTACCGGTATCGTCCTCGGGCTATGGCGCCGCTTCAAGGATCGGCCCTGGCGGCGTATCGCCCAGGCCGGCCTGGTGCCGATGACCGTCGGCCTGGTCGCCTCCAGCGCAACGCTGATCACCCAGGCCGCCGACACGAGCTGGGGCCTGGCCGCAATCACCGCCGCGGCCGCCGTCGCCGGCCTGAACCGGCGCATCCACCCGCTGCTCATCCTCGCCGCCGGCGCCCTCCTCGGGCTTGCCCTCCCCGAACTCACCCCCCTCGTGCTCGCCGGCCTCGGCGCTCAATAGATCCCCGGCAGCAGCCGCGACGTGCGCGCGCGCCACGCGTCATACGGCGCGCCGAACTCCGCCTGCAGCAGCCGCTCCTCCGCAGCGATGCGGACCAGCAGCGGCGGGACCAGCAATGCCACCAGCACCACCCCGGCGATGGACCGGAAGCACAGGCTCCAGCCCAGCGCATTGACCAGGAGTCCAAGATAGCTCGGATGCCGGATCACGCTGTACACCCCGGAGGTGACCAGCGTATGGCCGGGCTGGATGGCGACCAGCCCGCTGAACCGGTCGCCCAGGACGAACACCGGCCACAGCCGCAGCACGCCGCCGCCGACGAACAGCACAAGCCCGAGCCAGCGCAACGCCTCGCCGTCCAGCACCAGGATGCCCCGCGCATCCGTATATGCCGGAACGAAGCCGCCCAGCAGCCCGAGCACGCCAAAGGCGATCAGTACCCAGCGGTTTCCCCGGTCCTCCCGGACGCCCGGGCTCAGGTTGCCGCCCGGCGTCAGGATCGCCACCACCGCCAGCGCCAGTTGTGCCGCCACCAGCCCAACCAGTGCCGGGTGCGACAGGAACCCGGCCAGGCTGCCCCAGCCGAGGATCGGCAGGCACAGATACCCCACCGTGCCCAGGATGATCAGCCCCGCCCGCGACATCCGCCCCGCCATGTTTGCCCCGACGTGTTTGCCCCACCAGATGTGCCTGCTGAGCCTGCCCATGCTGCCATGCCATCCACAATGGCCGAGGACCCAGCCGATGCAACACGTCATGATCGTCCCCGGCAGCCTTGCCGCCGTCGCAGCCATCGCCGGCCCGCCGGGCAGGGTCCCCGCGGCCCGCACCGGCGGCACTGACGAAGTCGCGAACGCCGCCCTGCGGCTGTTGCCGCCGCAGGCATCCCATATTACGGTCGTCATATTCCCCGCTTCTGGAGGGCACGGACCATGAACCCGAACACCGTCTTGCCAAAGACCGCATTGATCGTCGGCACAGGCTCCGGCCTGAGCGCCTCACTCGCCCGCCTGTTCGCCCGCAACGGCCTGCAGGTCGCGATGGCCTCCCGCAACCCCGACAGGCTGGCCAAACTGGCCGAGGAAACCGCCGGCACCACCTTCGCCTGCGAAGCAACCGAGCCCGAGGAGGTCGCCGCCCTGTTCGACGTGGTGATCACCACCCAGGGCGTGCCCGATATCGTCGTCTACAACGCCAGCGGCCGCGCCCGCGGCCCGGTAACCGAGCTGGACCCTGCGGCGGTGCGCGACGCCATCATGGTCAGCGCCTATGGCGGCTTCCTGGTCGCCCAGCAGGCTGCCCGCTACATGCAGCAGCGCGGCTCCGGCACCATCCTGCTCACCGGCGCCTCCGCCAGCGTCAAGGGCTATCCCAACTCCTCCTCCTTCGCCATGGGCAAGTTCGCCCTGCGCGGCCTCGCCCAGAGCCTCGCGCGGGAGCTCAGCCCGAAAAACATCCACGTCGCCCACTTCGTCATCGACGGCGCCATCCGCAGCGCCGGCCGCCCCGACCCGGCCGACAACCCCGACAGCACCCTCGACCCCGACGCCATCGCCGAAACCTACTGGAATATCGCCACCCAATCCCGCAGCGCCTGGACCTGGGAAGTCGAGCTGCGCCCCTGGGTCGAGAAGTTCTGAACCGCTACGTCCCCGGCGGGCTTCGGAACCATCACGCCAGCAGACCGCGGGAGAGCGGACCGTGCGGACGCCTGAATCTGCTTTGCAAATCAATGGTTAGCGCGCTGTCGCTGTTTCCAGTCAACCCGAAAGCGCGCCAACCCATCACAGGTGCCGCCCCCGCTCCAGGATCTCCAGCGTATAGGCATGATACGACATGCCCAGCGCCTCGGCCCGCTCCAGCCGGCGGAGCGCGATTTCCCGCGGCGCCGACCACGCCTTCCTGTGTGCCCGCCGCCAGCACCACAGGCGCCAGGACACTGCGCCAGGGTCTTCATCCTCCAGCGGCGGGCCGCCATTGTGGCCGATGCCGATCATGCCGCCAGCGGCCGGCGGTGCGGACCGATGCGCTTGGTGAAGATCGTGGCCTCGGCAAGCCGTCCGTCCGGCGTGTAGGAGTGGTCGGCAATCCGGCCCGCTTCCTGCCAGCCGCAGGCACGGTACAGATGGTCCCCGGCGCTGCCGCTCTCGGTATCCAGCACCAGCAGCGTCCGGCCGGCCGCCCGCGCCGCGTCCTCGGCCGCCTGCAGCAGCCGCCGGCCCAGCCCCTGCCGGCGGACGCCGGACAGCACCAGCATCTTGCCGACCTCGGCACGGTGCGGCGCATTCGGCTGCGGGGCGAACGTCACGACGACCGTCCCGACAAGCCGCGCCCCATCGTCGGCGGCCAGAAACACCCGGCTGCCGGCAGCCATGCCGGGAATCTGGCCGTGCCAGAAGTCCCGCGCCTGCGCCTCGGTCAGACCCGCCATGAAGTTCACCGACGCACCATGCGCGACCGCATCCAGCAGGATCGCCGCCAGTTCATCCAGCCGAGCCTCGGCCTCGGCCGGCGCCAGCGCGCGGATGGCAATCGGGGTGGTCATGATCCTTGCCCTCCATGATGCACAATGACGGCATAGCGGACCGGCCGGTCGGTGGGGTTGCGGAACAGGGTGGGCTGCCCGAACTGCATCCTCAGGCAATCGCCGACCTCCAATCGGAAGCCGTCCGCGCCGACACGCACATCCAGCGTGCCATCGAGCACCCAGATATGCTGATCGGCCGCGGCGACCCGCTGGTTGTCGAAGGCAACCGCGCTCCGCGGCGGGAACTCGATCTCGGTGACATCCACCGCCGAACCGGTATTCGGCGGCGACACCGCTCGGCGCAGATAACCCGTCGCCGGGTCCCGCCAGACCGGCTGATCACCGCGGCGGACCAGCGGGCTGCCCGGCTTCTCCGTTCCCGCAAACAGGCGCGACAGCGTGATCCCCAGCGCGGCGCAGACCTTGTTGAGAAGCTGCGCCGTCGGACTCGACTCCCCCCGCTCGATCCGCGACAGCATCGCTCGGCTCACCTTGGCCCGCTGCGCCAGGGCATCCAGCGTCAGGTTCCGCTCCGTCCGCAGATCGCGGATGCGGGTGCCGAGGCGGATGTCGATATCAGGCAGGATGTCGAGCATATATTAGTTTTGCATTCCACTATGATGGAATCAAGACCTCAACGCCTGCCGCAAGCCGGGCGAAGGCGGACCCGGTCCGGGCGCATGACCCGCCTGCCGCACCTTGTAGTCGCATTGTGACTACATTATGCTGCGCAGAGACTGGGATACAGATCCGGTCACCACGCACAGTAGGAGAAGCACTGTGGAACTCTCGATACGTGAGGCAAAGGCCCGCTTCGCCGAAGCCGCCGCCGCTGCGGCCCGCGGAGAGCGTGTGGTCGTCACCAAGCACGGGCGCCCGTTCGTTGAACTCATCATGGCTCGGGCGGTGTCGGGCATGGATTTCGACAGGGCCGCCACTGTCCGCCAGGCACTTGGGCTGGACGGCCTGAAAGTCGATATGCCGGATGATTTTGACGATCCGGCTTTCAGCCGCCAGGTGCTTGGTCTCGAAGATTGAAGCTGCTGCTGGACACACATATCGCGGTTTGGGCGGCGCTCGACCCTGATGCGCTGACCAGCAATGAGCGCCGGCGGATGGCCAGTTCCGATGCGCTTCTTGTGCTTTCAGCAGTTTCCGTCTGGGAATTGAGGCTGAAATGGCACAGCTTGCATGTCTCAGGTGCGCGGAAAGGACCAATCGCCCCGAACGATGTGGTGGCGTTTGCCTTGGCAATGGATTGGGAACTGCTGTCCGTGACTGCCCGTCATGCCGTTGCTCAGCTTGCACAGCCCATGACCCACAAGGATCCATTCGACGAACTGCTGCTCGTTCAGGCCCAGGAAGAAGGCATGCGCTTACTTACGCGGGACACCAAACTGGTCGGCCATCCACTCGCGCTGCAAGACGTGCGTGGCTGATCATCGGCTGGCGCAAATTCCGTCAAATCACCGCAAATGAACACGGCTGATAAAAGTGGCCAGCCGCCATTATTTGTGCTATATTGTCCAAATAACACAAACAAGGGAGGGGATCAATGTGTGCGTTGGAGGGGATCAATGCGTGCGTTGCACCTCGCAGGTTGCCTTGGCCT
>DASQVN010000104.1:0-2283 GCA_035640755.1 Rhodopila sp. | reverse complement strand
CCGCAACCCGGCAGTCCGAATCCCGCCGCAGGAAATACGCGATCGCACTCCCGACCACCCCGCCGCCAATGATGACAACGTCGGGGTGGGCGGGCACGTCGTTGCTCAGCCGTGCTTCTGGCCCGACTTCTCCGCCATCGCCTTGACCTCGTCCATCGCCTCGGCGAACCGCTGGTTCAGCATCGCCAGCGCCTCCCCGTTCGAGCGCTGGATCAGGTCCGCCAACTCCTTCATGTGCGCGACCGCCCGCTCGTAGGCATGCTTGATCAACTCGGCCTGCTTGGCCGCGCGCGCCTGCGGGCTCTCCGGATGCGACAGCTCCCGGATCGTCTCCGTCATCTCCTGCATCGTCTGCTGGACGATTTCCATGTGCCGCTTGGCGACTGTCTGCGCGCCCTCGAGCGCCACCCGGTTCGCGGCCGACAGCGTCTCCATGTTGCGCCGATGCGCCGACAGGAACGCCTCCATGTCCGGCATCGCCGGGAACTTCATCTCGCTGAACATGCGGGTGAACTCGTTCATCCCGGCAAGGCTCGCCTCCGTCGCGCGCCGCCCCATGTCCTGGGCCGTCTGCATGCCGCGTTCGGTCGCTGCGCGCGCCTGATTGGCCATGGTCCTGGCAGGATTCTCTGGATTATCCGACATCACACCTTCCCTTCGCCGTTTTGGCCGCAGCCCCTACTTAGCACGGTCCACTGCTCAGGCCAGTAGTAACGTCGCAAAACCAATCCTCAGACTACGGCCGGTTCCGGCGGCGGCTCCGGCCCGCGCATCCCGCCCGGCAGGCTCCGTTCCGCCCGCATCGCCCGGTCCAGCCCGCGATCGACCGCCGCCATCGTGCCGGACAGGTCCGGGCTCTCGTCGCGCTCCCACGCCCGCAGCGCGTACAGCCAGATCGCCAGCAGCCCATGCGCGCGCAGCCCGCCCAGCACGCCCCCCGCCGGCACGCCCGCCGCCTCGAGCAGCCAGCCCATGCTGCGCAGCGTGGCGCAGTAAAGCAGCAGCGAGGTCGCCGGGTCGGTCCGCAGCGCGACCAGCAGCGCCATCACCCCGCCCCGGTGCGCCTGCAGCGCCTCGAACCGGTTCATCAGCATATCGAACAGCCGTTCCCGCTCGCTGCCCTCGGTCGCCGCCCCCGCCAGCGCCGCCTGGTCCAGGATCACGCCGAACCGCAGCAGTACCACCGGCCGCGCGGGGAACCGCGCCCGGACCCGGCCGAGGTCGAGCCCCGCCTCCCGCGCCGCCTCCACCAGGCTCACATCGGCCCAGCCCCGCAGCGCCGCCTGATCGAACACCGCCTTCACCACGGCGCGGTCGAACTCGGCGTCGTCCATGCTAGCCTCCTGCCAACTCCCGGGACCGCTCGGTCGCCGCCGCGATCGCCCGCGACATCAGCCCCGGCCACGCCTCCATCAGCACCGCGAGCGCCCGCTGCGTCGTCCCGCCCGGGCTGGTCACCGCCACCCGCAGCTCCGCCGCATCCTGCTCGCTCGCTGCCAGCAACGCGCCGGACCCGCTCACGGTCGCCCGCGCCAGCTGCCGCGCCAGCGCCTTCGGGATCCCCTGCTCGATCGCCGCCTGCTCCATCACCTCCGCCAGCAGGAACACATAGGCCGGCCCCCCGCCCGACACCGCGGTCACCGGGTCGATCAGCCCCTCATCCTCGACCCAGGCCACCTGCCCGATCGCCTGCAGCAGCGTGTCGCACAGCCCGCGCTGCGCGGCCGACACGCCCGACCCGGCGAACGCCACCGTGATCCCCTGCCGCACCGCCGCCGGCGTGTTCGGCATCGCCCGCACGATCGGCGCCGCCCGCCCCACCAGGCCCCCGATCCCCGACACGGTCTTGCCCGCCATGATCGACAGCACCACCGCGTCGCCGATCAGCGGTGCGAGCGGGGGTATGGCGTCCGCCGCCGTCTGCGGCTTGACCGCCAGCACCACCGCCGCCGGCCGCAACCCGGAAGGCACCTCGGCGGCCGACGTCACCACCTGCACCGCCCCGCCCGCGAGTGCGGCCGCCGCCGGCGCCGGGTCGATCACGACCGAGGGCGCCATCCCCCGCTCGCGCCAGCCCGCCAGCATCGCGCCGCCCATCTTCCCGCCGCCCACCAGCAGGATCGGCGGCAGGGCCTCGGTCATGCTTCGCCCACGCACTCCAGCATCGCCGCCTGCAGCGCGTCCGCCGGCGACTTGCCCCCCCAGAGCACGAACTGGAACGCCGGATAGAACCGCTCGCACTCGGTGATAGCGATATCGACCATGTCCTCGAGGCTCTCCGCA
>DASQVN010000103.1:0-2774 GCA_035640755.1 Rhodopila sp. | reverse complement strand
GCTGCAGCGCCGGCGCCCCGAGGCGCGGCATCTCCGGCGCCACCGCGACCGGCACGAAGCCGGACACCGCCGCCGCCAGCATCTCCTTGCGCCAGGTGTGCAGCTGCCCGGTGCTCACCCCATGCCGGTCCGCAACCGCCTGCACGACTGCTCCGGCTTCAAGCGTCTCGCGCACCATGCGCAGCTTGTCCTCGTCCGGCCAGCTCCTTCGCCGGACGGGGCGCACCCGAACCTCAACACCCCGGTCCGGCCGCGCTCGGACCGCACCCCTCGGACCGTCGTAGGCGCGGCTCGCGAGTGGTTCTTGCGTCTCGGCTTCGTTCGTCATGCCGCAACTTCGGCAAGCAGACGGGGTCACCTCAAGGCCACTCAGGGCTTACGCTTACCGATCAGCGAAGTCGCCAGGACCTTCAACGTCCATCCCGCTACCATTCATCGCTGTCTCAACGAGCCAAAGGCCGCCAACTTCCCCTTATTCAGATCGGCTCGCCGGCAGGCCAGTCGGTGATGCCGTTCTTGATCGTCCAGCCGAGACTGTCGATGTCGGTTCGCATGGCATCGAGGTTTGCATCGTCGCGCGTGTTCGCGAGGATCGCCCAGCAGAAGCCGTCGGAGGATCTCACAATCTCGCTGATCGTTCCGGTGAAGTCGCCAATGTGCCACCAGTTGCCCGCCGCGTTCACGGACCATCCCTTGGCATAGCCGGCGGGCGTGCCGTCGGGGCGGGGCGCCGTCGTGGCCGTTGTCATGGTGGCTATGGTGGACGGCCGGATGAGGTCGGGCCGGGACGCGAAGCCATCGAAACGCAGGAGGATGCGCAGGAGGTCGGTAGGCTTGGCGATCCACCCGCCGTGCGCATCCATGCGGGCGACGGGCAAGGCATAAGGATTGAACGATCCCTGCTGCGTGTATGTGACCTCGTTCGGGCGGCGGTCGGCGAGCGTGTCCCCCGCAATGTGCATGTCCGTGACGCCGCAAGGAACGAGCACCTCGCGCCGCACGAACTCTGCATAGGTCAGACCGGAAACCCGCTCCAGCACGCGCCCGAGCACGCAATAGCCGAAGTTGAGATAGTTGAAGACGGCATTGGGCGCGTTTGCCAGCGTGAGGGCGAGCATCTGGCCGATGAGGTCTGCCTGGGTAGCGGTAGGCTGCCCGAACATGGGGTCCTGCGCGCCGCTCCAGCCGCTGGTGTGCTCCAGCAGGTTCTGCACCGTGATCGCCGTGACCCGCGGATCGGGATAGGGCAGCGTGCCGAAGTCGGTTCCGAGAATGCCGCCCTGCCCGAAGACCCGGTCGTTAAGGGCAAGCAAGCCCGCTTCCACCGCCCGGAAGACCGCCATGGAGGTGACGGGCTTGGACACGCTCGCGATGCGGAAGAGGTGATTGGGCGTAACCGGCGTTCCTGCGCTGTCCGCCCTGCCAAAGGCGCGCGCGAACATCAGGCTGCCGTTGCGGGTCATGGCGATGGAGACGCCCGGCACATTGTGGGCTGTCATGAACGTCTGGACGGCGTTACGGACCGTCGTCTCGTCCCGATCGGACAGATAGGGCTTATGCCAGATCGACGCGTAATGGATCGCGCCGGCCTCGGGATATCCGTTCACCTTGACCAGCCGATACCCGCGTTGCACCAGGGCGTCGAATTCCCGCTGATGACCGGCGGCATCGAGCCCATGCCGTCCCTGCCAGGTCAGGGCCGGCACGCGGCTCCATAGGGCCGCGTAGCGTGTCTGACCGCCGTCGATATAGCCGCTCACCCGGTGCAGGACCAAGCCATGGGTGGCCCAGTGTTCGAACTGCTGCTGGTACTCCCCCGCCGTCAGGCCGTGACGCGCGACCCATTCCGGCGCGGTTGCCCGCTCCCAGATGGAGGCGAAGTTTACCTGGCCGCCGTTCGTGTAGCCGCACAGGTCCACGGGACGGAAGCCCTGCGCCGGCAGCGTGTTGACCTGCTCCTGCCACTGCGCCCCGGTGAGACCGTGTCGCGCGCTAAGCTCCGGCCCCGGTACCTTCTGCCAGATCGAGGTGAAACGGGCGCCGCCCGCAGCGTCGTGACCGCTCACTGCGATGGGGCGGAACCCCTGGTTGGGCAGCGTGGCGAAAAGTTGCTGGTGCGCTGCTCCGGTGATGCCGTGACGCACTTCCGTGGCGGGTCCCGTCGATTGTTCCCAGACTCCGGAGAACCGTTCGACGCCGCCGTTGCTGGTGCCGTTCGCGTCGATGGGAAGAAAACCCTGTCCCTTCAGACTGTCGAACTCCCGCTGGAAATCAGCGGCGGAAAGGTTGTGACGCGCCTGCCAAGCCGATGCCATGTGATCCTCCCTTACCTCAACGGATTCGAAGCCGTCGTCCTCAAGGTACGCCCGGAGCTGCCTGAGCTCGCTCCATTGCTGCGCCAGCGGCCGAGAGGGTTCGATCCCGATTCCGATTCTAAGCGGGAAACCTCGGCGCCCCCGGTTGCCACGCCGCGGAATCGCCGCACACAGACGGCGTACGTAGCCGGCCGACATATAGCCGCCGAGGATGGTTAGGCAGTCGCGCCTCTGGCCTCCTTCAACCTCTCATGAAGTTCCTCAAACTCCAACTCATTCGGATGGAGGCCAAGGAGCTCCGGCACTGCAACGTAGATTTGTATTAGTCAGCACTCGATCTGACAGACGGTGTTGGCTGTGCGAGCCGATGAGGGTGTCTGCCGTGGTCAGTGGCGCATGATTTTCTCCCTGGCGAGCGGGGCTGCGTCAAGGAAGGTCTGCATTGGCGTCTTGCCGTAG
>DASQVN010000102.1:0-5394 GCA_035640755.1 Rhodopila sp. | reverse complement strand
AGGAATGTCGCGGCCGTGCCGAACAGGCGCTGGCCAGTCTTGCCGCCAGCATGAGCCGGGACGCACGCCGGGAAATGAAGCTCCACGCCGCCCTGGGCGCGTCCCTGGCCTATACCAGAGGCATTACTGCCCCCGAGTCCGGCGCGGCCTGGACCAAGGCGCTCGAACTTGCCGAGAGTCTCGATGACGTCGAGTACCAATTGCGGTCGCTCTGGGGCCTGTGGGGCTTTCATATCGCCAGCGGTCGGAATCGCGCTGCTCTGGCACTGGCTGAGAGATTCCAGACTCTGGCGGCGAGCCGGTCCGACCCGGTCGATCGACTGGCCGGCGGGCGATTGATCGGCGCCTCGCAACATTACCTGGGCGACCAACCTGGCGCGCGGCGCCATCTCGAGCGCGTGTTGGCTGATTACGCCGCGGTCGATCATCGGCCGTACATGATTCGCTTTCAACTAGACCTGCTTGTGGCCGCGCGCACCGTCCTTGCGCGGGTTCTATGGCTGCAAGGCTTTCCGGATCAGGCGATGCGCGCGGTCGAACGCAGCATCGAGGATGCTCGGGCGGCCGACCACGCCGTCTCACTGTGTCAGGCGCTTGCCATAGGCGCGTGCCCGATCGCCCTGCTGATAGGCGATCTGGCCAAGGCAGAGCACTACGCGGGAATGCTGCTCGATCATTCGACGCGACACGCCCTGACGTACTATCGCGCTTTTGGCGCCTGCCATCAGGGAGTGCTCGCCATCAAGCGTGGCGACGTCATGACCGGATCACGGTTACTGCGCGCCGGCTTCGATGAAATTGGCGACTCGAGGCCGCCGACCTTGCGGTTCGTCGCCCTGCTGAGGACAGAAGCTATGGGCCACGCCGGCCAGGACTCGGAGGGACTTGCCGAGCTCAATGACACGATCGAGCGATCCAAGCAGGGCGAAGAAGGCTGGCTGATGCCCGATCTGCTGCGCCTCAAGGGCGAGCGTCTTTTGTTGCAGGACACACGAGGCGCTGCGACGGAAGCCGAGGGTTACTTCCGGCAGGCGCTCGACGGGGCGCGACGGCAAGGCGCGCTGTCCTTGGAACTCCGCGCCGCCACGAGCCTCGCCCGGCTGCTGCGTGATCAGGGGCGTTCCGCTGATGCAGTCGCGCTCCTCAGGCCGGTCTACGACCGGTTCACCGAGGGTTTCGATACGGCCGATCTCATGGCGGCAAAAGGGCTTTTGGACGACCCTCGGGAGCGGGCGTGATGGGTTGGTGGAGAACGGTAATTTTCGGCAGATGCCCTCGTAGCCCCGAATGCCCGCTGCGGGTCGAAAAACCGGTCGGCAGCTTGGTGAACGAACGGCAGCTTTTCTCGCCCTCCGCCCGAAACCTGCCAGTCTGGTTTCGGCCAATCCTGGCCGTAAGGCGAATGACCGGCTTCCAGTTGACGCGCCCGGACGGGGAGCGATCGGAATCGACCCAGAGCTGACGTTGTGCGAAGCCCAATATTTGCGGCGTGGCAGTGTGCAGAAGTATTCGGTATTTACTGTGACTTAACGATCTTCCGGCAGCATGGCGGGCATGACGAGCGACGCATCAGGCCCGCCGCAGCGCGAGTGGACGAGGCGGCTTTCGGACAAGCTCCGGCTGACCTTTCATACCGCGTGCGATGAGGCTGACTACACGGTGGCCGAACATCTGTTGAACACGTTGTGCAAGCACACCGTGAAGCCTTCGGTGGTGCCGGCGGAGGGGGACCGGCGCAAGCGCGAGGACCTGAGCGGGGCGTGTGAGCGGCTGGCGAACCTGCTGCTGTGGCGGGCGGAGGCGGGGAAGGCGCCAGAGACGGGGAGGGCGGAGACGGGGGAGGCAGAGGCGGGCGGGGAGGATGAGGACCAGGCTTGAACGCTGTCACGACACGACACGTGTCGTGACGGCCGGCCGGTGATTTCAGCGGCTGCGGAGGCTGGCGGCAGCCTGTGCGGCGCCGAGTGCGATGGCCGGGGCGAGGGTCCAGGCGATGATGCGGCCGCCCAGGATGGCGGCAAGGACGGCGCAGGCGGTGATGCCCAGCCAGACGAGGCGGCTCTGCCGGCGGGACGGGGTGACGAGAAGCACGAAGGCGGCCGCGCACAGGATGGTTCCGGCGGCGGAGCGGGACAGGACCGCAGCGGTGCCGGTCTGCAGGACCTGGAACATCGGCAGGGACGATGCGCCGGCGCCGGGGACCGAAGGACGCGGCAGCAGGTTGATCAGGCTGCCGAGGAGGATGAGCAGGCCGCCGGCGCTGTTGTAGAACAGGGTGACCAGGGCAACGACAAGGGCGGGCAGCACCGAGAGCGCCGCACCCGCGAGTGCGCTGGCGCCGGCAACGGCCACGAGCAGTTTCTGGATGGGCGTGTGCAATGGGCCTGTTCCGCAAGGGGCCTATCCGGGGGGCCTGTTCTGGGGGCCTGTTCGGGCTATTTCGGGGACCTATTCCGGGGGCCTATTCTGGGGGGCCTGCACGACGTGGACCATGTCGTTGGGCCGGATCCAGCGCGCGAAAGCTTCCTGGATCTCGGATGCGGTGATGGGGAGGTGGTGCCGCGCAGCCTCCTCGGGTGACTCGAGCGGCAGGCCGAGGGCGGCAAGGTGGAGGTAGCGGGCCGCAATCTCATTCACGCTGCCGGCCCGCATGGCTATGCGGCGCATCACTTGGGCCTTGGCGCGGGCCAGTTCGCTGTCGCTGACCGGGTTCTGCTGCATCTCCAGCAGATTGCGCAACACCACGCGCTGCAGCTTTTCGGTCCTGGCGGGGTCGGCGCCGAAGGCGATGCCGTAGGTCGCGCGGGTGCGCCCCCAGTCGAGGTCGCCGCGCAGCGTGTAGATCTCTCCGCCATGGACGCGCATCTGCTGATACAGCCTGGAGGAGAATCCGCTGGTCAGGATGGCGTTGCCCAGCACCAGAGGATAGCGGTCGAAGCTGGTGACCGGCACCTGCACGGTTTCGGCCATGTCGATCGTGGCCTGCACGGCGCTTGGGTCGGGGACCCGGATGCTGGAGGTGGGATTGGGCGGGCAGGGGGGAAGATCGATCGCGGGCGCCGGTCCCTCGGCCGTCCAGGCGCCGAATGTGTCCTGCACGACGTGCCGAGCATCGTCGGGTGAGACGTCGCCGATGATCACGATGGTGGTCAGGTCGGGGCGGTAGGCGGTTCTGTAGTAGGTCCAGACATCCTGCGGCTGCAGGGCGAGGATGGAGTCCGGCGTCGGGCGGCGCAGGGCGGGATCGTTCCCGGGCAGCAGCGCCTTGAGCACGGCGCGCCCGAACTCATAGCCGGGGCTGCCGATCTTGCCGGCCATGGTATGCGCAAGCTGCGCCCGCACAGTGAGCGCGGCCTGCTCGGGGAAGGCCGGGTGCAGCATGTTCTCGGCCAGCAGGCGCATGCCGGCTGTGAAGTCGGGCGTCAGCGCGGCGAGGGAGAATTCCGAGCCGGCATGGATCGAGACGCCGAGGTCGTCCGCGGCCTCCTGGAACGCGAGCCGGTCGTGGCGTTGCGTGCCGTAGGCGAACAGGTGGCGGGTCAATGCGGCGACGCCCTCCTTCCCGGCGGGTTCCTGCATGGCGGATACCTCGCGCACCTGGCCGAACACCGAGACAGTGTGGCTGACATGCTCGGGCTGGATGATCAGGGTCAGGCCGTTGGGCAGGGTTTCGATGGATGGCGGCGCGTCGTTGGCCGGCGGGTGCGGGGTGTCGAGCGCGGCGGCCGCCCAGTCGGGCAGCGTGACCGGATGGGTGGGCGCCTCGGCCGGGGATTCGACGCTGCCGAACCCCGCGGTCTCGACCGGCGCGCCGGCGCGGCGGGGGATCAGGGTGGCGGTGAGGGCGTGGGCGGGGTCGAGCAACTGCCGAGCCAGGCGGTTGACGTCCTCCACCGTGACGGCGCGGTAGGCGGCGGCGATGTCGTCGGGGGATTGCGCCCGCTGCAGGGCCAGCGCGGTGGTCCAGGCGTCGGCCTGGCCCTGGATACTGTTGGCGCGGAAGGCGAGCCGTGCCAGTTCCTGCCGCTTCGCCGCGGCGATGAGGGCGGGTGAGACGCCATACTCGGCCGTGTCGGCGAGGATGCGGCGGAGCTCAGCCAGCAGCGGCTGCGGGTCGGTGCCAGTGGGGAAGGCGGCGAGGGCGAGGCCGATGCCGACATCCGCCTTCCGGGTGTAGGCGAAGCGGGCCATGAGCGCCTTGCCCGCGGGGACCAGCGCATGCAGCCGGCCGCGCTGGCTGGACAGCACGTCGGAGAGGATGTCGGCGGCGGCGGAGTCGGGGGCATCGAGGCCGGGCATGCGGAAGGCGATGGCGACCATGCCGGTGGGGAAGTTGGTGTCCAGCGTCAGGCTTTGCGGCGTCATCGGCCGGGGGGCAATGGCGGGATGCGGAGGCAGCGGGCGGGCGGGGATGGCGCCGAACGCCTGGGCGGCCTGGGCGAGCGCGGCGTTCGGCTCGACATCGCCGCAGATCACCAGGATGGCGTTATTGGGCGCGTACCAGGTGTCGTAGAAGCGGCGGAGCAGGCCGGTGTCGGTCTGCTCGAACGAGGCGCGGGTGCCGAGTGCGTCGTGCTGATAGGGGGTCTCTGCGAACAGGACGGCCTGGGTCTGGGCCATGAAGTTGTAGAACGGGCTGGAGAGGTCGCGGGCGACTTCCTGCTCGATGGCGCCGCGTTCCTTGTTCCAGTCGGCGGGGCTAAGGGTGATGCCGCGCATGCGCAGGGCCTCGATGCGCAAGGGCAGCGCGAGATCGGCGGCGGGGACGGTGTAGGTGTAGCGGGTGACGGTCTCGGTGGTGCTGGCGTTGTAGCGGCCGCCGAGGCGGGCGCTGAGCTCGACGAGCTGTTCCTTGTCGAGGCCTTCGCTGCCGCGGAACATCATGTGTTCGAGCGCGTGGGCCGTGCCGGGGAAGCCCGGGGGCGCGTCGTTGGAGCCGGCGAGGTAGGTGAGCTCGGTGGTGACGACCGGGGCGAGCCGGTTCGGTACGATGACGACACGCAGGCCGTTGGGAAGGGTGGTGCGGACGGGGGTGTCCGGCTGGTCGGTGGCCCAAGCGGGGATGGCGGCGGGGATGGCGGTCAGGGCCAGGATGAGGGCGAGGGTGCAGGCGATCCGGCTTCGGGGCAACGATGTCTCCGTGGCGGGGCGGTTCTGCCCATCGTAGAGAATGGGATGTGTCGGACACAGTAGAATTTGGGGCGCTTTGTAACGGTGGGGCTACGCTGGTGCCGCGGGCCGGTTGTTGCGCCGGTGGGGGATAGATGGCCGGGTCAAGCCCGGCCATGACGGGTGGGAGGGGTATGTAGGACGGATGCTCTATCTCCGCACCGCGGCGGCGAGGGCGCGGACCTGGTCGAGGACCTTGGGCACGGCATCGGGTCGAGGCTTGCC
>DASQVN010000101.1:0-2110 GCA_035640755.1 Rhodopila sp. | reverse complement strand
CTGGATGGTCTTCTACGCCGCGTGCTTCGAGCCGGCGATGATCGACAGGGCCATGAAGCGCGAGCCGGGGCCGGCGATGATGTCGCCTTATGGCGATATCGATACGGTCGTGGCGACGGTCAATGCCCAAATCCGTGCCGCGCCATTTATGCTTGGCACCGATTTCTCGGTCTGCGACGTGCTGTGGGGCACCGCCCTGGGCTCGATGGTGTCGTTCGGGGTGCTGGCGGAGACGCCGGAGATCAAGGCCTATGTGGAGCGTGTGTCCACCCGGCCTGCCGCGGTGCGGATGCGGGAGAAGGATGCAGCCCTGGCCGCAGCACAGGCCGGATGAGCCACTCAGTCGTTGCGTCGCCAAGCATGGTACCGAGGACCGCGGGGCACGTTTCTGTCGTCTGGCTGCACGCGCGGAAGGTTTCGACGTAGAAGTTCGCCGACGCTTCAGCCTTGCCGTCGAACCAGAGGTGGGGTGAGATTTTCGACACGTGCTCCCGCCGTATAGGACCCCGTGATCAGGCCGCGCTGCCTTGCCCGGCTGACTGCATGGCTGCTTTGGCCGCTTCCATGTCCATCCACATCACTTCCCAGACATGCCCATCAGGGTCCTCGAAGCTGCGGCCATACATGAAGCCGTGGTCCTGCTTCGGGGCTGGGTCGGCGCGCCCACCCGCGGCGCCGGCCTTTCCGACCAACACATCAACGGCCTCGCGGCTGTCGGCGGAGATGCAGAACAGGGCTTCGGTCACGGACCGGTCGGCAATCGGCTTCGGGCTGAACATGCGGAACTTGTCATGCGTCAGCAGCATGACGAGGATCGTCTCGCTCAATACCATGCAGGACGCCGTGGCGTCGGAGAACTGCGGGTTCCTGGCGGCGCCGGTCGCCTCATAGAAGCGGGTGGCGCGGGCGAGGTCAGTGACCGGCAGGTTGATGAAGATCAGCTTGGACATGCGCTCCTCCTGGTGTGGTTTGACGAGTGTGCGCAGCTAGGTTATAGTTTGCAACCGTGAAGTCAGAAAAAGTAACTCACGAATCCGACAGAGCGTGGACCCGCTGGTATGACGATGCCTGCGCTGCCGCCCATGCCTTCGACCTCGTGGGGGAACGGTGGGCGTTGCTGGTGATGCGGGAGCTGATGTTTGGCCCGAAGCGGTTCAGCGACCTGCGCGCCGGACTGCCTGGGATCAGTGCCAACGTATTGACTCAGCGACTTGAAGGGCTGATCGCAGCCGGCGTGGTGACCAGGCGCAAGTTGCCGCCGCCGGCCGCCGTGCAGGTCTATGAGCTGACGGAATGGGGCTATGAGTCGGAACCGATCTTCCACGCGCTGGGACGTTGGGCGGCGCGGTCGCCATGGCATGACACGAGCCTGCCGTTCAGCGCCGCGTCGCTGCTGCTGTCGTTCCGCACGTTGCTGGACGCGGAGCGGGCGAGGGGGTTGAACGCGCGGATCGGGTTGCGGCTGGGAACGGAACAATTCATCGGGCATCTGGCCGATGGGCAGATTTCCTTTGTCCGGGCCGACCCGGCCGGTGCGGACGTGATCTTCACCGCGGAGCCGCGGGCGCTTGCCGCCGCGGTCTATGGCGGCGTGTCGTTCGAGGCGCTGGAAGCCGCGGGCGTGCTTCGCATCGGAGGGCACCGCGCGCTGGCCGAGCGGTTCAGGACGCTGTTTCCGCTGCCGGCGAAGGCCGGAACGCCGGCAGCGGGCCGGGACGCCGGCAGCGGGATAGCGGTCAGGACAGCACGCGGGTTCGTTTCGGTGGCGTCTGCACCACCGGGGCCAGTTCCGGCGCGTTGAACGACACCACCCGCCGTTCATTCGAAACGCCGCGGTAGAGCGTGTCGCGCTGCTGCGGGGTGCGCCCGAGGGAGGCGATCAGCGGCTCCATTGCCTCGGGCGGGAATTCCTGGCCGTGCTGGGTGCCGGCGGCGCGCGAGATGCTCTCGTTCATCAATGTGCCGCCGAGGTCGTTGGCGCCGGCGTTGAGGCACATCGCGGCACCTTCCGGCCCCATCTTCACCCAGGAAGTCTGGATGTTGGTGATCAACGGGTGCAGCACCAGCCGGGCAACCGCGTGCATCAGCACGGCCTCGCGCAGTGTCGGAC
>DASQVN010000100.1:0-9749 GCA_035640755.1 Rhodopila sp. | reverse complement strand
CGCGTGGAACACGAAGGCAAACACGGTCGCCACCACGATCAGGGTCGGGTCCGCGGTGTTCATCAGCGCGTAGTAGGGAAACGCGTAGCAACCGGCCACCGCCGCCGCGATCATGAACGTGCGCTTCCGGCCGTAGCGGTCGGATATGTAGCCGGTCAGCGGGATCAGCAGGCAGTCGATGCACGACGCCAGCAGCAGGGCGCTGAGCAGCAGATCACGTGAGACGTGCAGCACCATGCTGCCGTAGACGAACACGAAGGAGAAGTAGATGTAGGCCGGCCCCTGCTCGACCGACCGAGCCAGCGCGGTCAGGATCAGGGTCTTTGGCTGGCGTCTGATTACTTCGATGGTGGGCACCTTCTCCAGCCGGTTGGCGGCGACCAGCTCGGAAAACACCGGGGTCTCGAGAATGCCGAGACGGATATAGAGGCCGATCCCGACCATGATCAGGCTCAGGAAGAACGGCACACGCCAGCCCCAGCTCATGAACTCCGGGCCGGACAGTGCGCTGAACGCCAGCACCGCGAGGTTGGCGAGGAAAATGCCGGCCGGACCGCCGAGCTGCGGCCACGCAGCGAGGAAGCCGCGATGCTTGTTGGTCCGCGCCCATTCCATCGCGATCAGCACCGAGCCGCCCCATTCGCCGCCAACCCCGATGCCCTGGATCAGGCGCAACACCACCAGGATAACGGCCGCCCAGATCCCGATCTGCTCGTAGGTCGGCACCAGGCCTACCGCAAAGGTTGAAATCCCGGTCAGCAGCAAGGTCGCGATCAGCGCCGCCTTGCGGCCGATGCGATCGCCGTAATGGCCGAAAATGGCCGCGCCGATCGGGCGGGCGACGAAACCAACGAAATAGATCCCGAACGCCTCGAGGGTCCCCACCAGCGGCGCCGATTTCGGGAAGAACAGCTTGGCGAACACGATGCTGGCGACCTGCCCGTAGAGCAGGAAATCATACCACTCGATCGTGGTGCCAACCGTGCTTGCAATCGCGGCCCGCCGCAGATGCGCGCGGTGTTCGCTCTCCGGAAGTGGGCCAGCTGCGGCCCCGGCGGTTGTTGACATTGAAGAGGCCTCCCGTTCGGTTTGTCCTTATTGTGCCGCTTCTGTCGTGCGGCTTTTCGGCTTCCTCGAGCCGGCTTCCAACGGCGTCCAGTTAGCACGAATTAGGACAATATGCCCAGGCAACACTCTGTAACAGCAGTCGCCACGGACGCCAGAGTGCTACAGGCCTGGGGGCTATGTTGGGTTGTAGGCCGCCACGGTGTAACGTCGCTTTTTCGAACGTGAGGGGGATTCGGAACCGTCCATGACGACCGTACTCTATTCCGAGAAGATCTATCCCGACGACACCGTGGAACGCCGCATCTACGGCCCCGACGTCCGCGTCATATTCCCCGCGGGCACCGAGTCCCTGGCCGATCTGTCCGACGCCGACTGCGCCGCGGCAGACGGCCTGATGATCCTGCGCTACAAGGTCACCGCCAAGGACCTGGAACGCTTCCCCAAGTTGCGTGCCATCTGCCGCATGGGCGTCGGCTACGACAACCTCGACCGAGCAGCGGCGGCGGATCGCGGCATCATGATCCTGAATGTGCCCGACTACGGCACGACCGAGGTCGCCGACCACGCGATGGCCCTTGCTCTGGCGCTGCGCCGCGGCCTGTTGCTGCATCATGAATTGCAGCGCGCCAGCCCGCCGGCCCGCTGGGGTTATGTCGATGACCCGTTGATCCGCCGCTCCTCGGTGCAGACCTTCGGCATCGTCGGCATGGGGCGGATCGCGACGGCCGTGGCACTGCGGGCCAAGGCGTTCGGCTTCCGCGTCGTCTTCCATGATCCATACCTGCCGAACGGTGTCGAACTCGGCCTGGGTGTCGAGCGCGTCCCGACGCTGGAGGCGCTGCTGCGCCAGACCGACACGCTGTCCGTCCATACTCCCCTGACGCGTGAGACGCGCGGCCTGCTGGGGATGAAGGAGCTGTCGCTGCTGCCGAAGGGCGCCGTCGTGGTGAACACGGCGCGCGGCCCGATCATCGACATCGACGCACTCGCCACGCTGCTGAAGAACGGCCACCTGGCCGGCGTCGGCCTCGACGTCGTGCCGGTCGAGCCGCCCGTGGAGCCGGTACCCGAACTGATGCGGGCCTACCGCGCGCGGGAGGACTGGACACTGGGCCGCCTGATCATCACGCCGCACTCGGCATTCTACACGCCCCAGGCCTGGGACGACATACGCACCAAGTCGGCCGAGACGATGCGCGCAGCCCTCCTCGGCCCGCACCCGCAGAACGTCATCCCGCCTGACAGCGAGTAGAGCAGATCGCGGGAGCGTGAAGCTGCTCTAAAGATCAAGCCGATCGCATCACTCCGCGCGCAGATCAGCCTCGAAACGGTCACGCCATCTCTCCAGGCTGTTGCGGCGCATCACGGCGAGCATCGCCTGATGCCGCTCCCTGCGCTCCTCAACCCCCATCAACAGCGCACGGTCCATCGCGCGGGCCATCCCGGCTTCGTCATACGGATTGACCAGCAAGGCGGCCTCCAGCTCCCGTGCGGCGCCGGCGAACTCGGACAGGATCAGCACACCCGGCTCCTCGGGGTCCTGCGCGGCAACATATTCCTTCGCCACGAGATTCATGCCGTCGCGCAGCGGCGTCACCAGGCAGGCCTGGGCCTCGGCATACAGGGGCATCAATACGTTGCGCGGAAAGCCGCGGTTCAGGTAGCGCAGCGGCACCCAGTCAACCTCGGCAAACCGGCCATTGATCCGCCCGGCCTCGGCCTCCAGCTCCCGCCGGATGCGCTGATAGGTCTCGATGTCGGAGCGTGACGGCGGGGCAATCTGCATGAAGGTCACGCCGCCATGCTGGGCCGGATAATCGACAAGAAACCGCTCGAACGCCGCGAAGCGCTGGCGCAGGCCCTTCGAGTAGTCGAGCCGGTCGACGCTGAGGATCAGCCGGTCCAGCAGGTTGGCCCGCATGCGGGTCGCTTGGCGGCGGTTGAGCGGGGTTTCCGCCTGCGCCCGCACCTCATCGACATGCACGCCGATCGGATACACCCCGGTGCGCACCCGGCGGTCGGCGATCAGCACCGCGCCCGGCCCGGCCTCGGTGCCGCCGGCATGGCGGATCACGAAATCGACGAACGCGGCACGGTCGCCCTCGGTCTGGAAGCCCAGCAGGTCATAGGCACACATGGCGCGGATCAGTTCGGCGTGCGACGGGATCGTCATGAACACGCCGGGCGCTGGGAACGGGGTGTGCAGGAACAGCCCGATGCGATTCCCGAGCCCCTGGGCGCGCAGCGCGTCGGCAAGGCACAGCAGGTGGTAGTCATGCGCCCAGATCAGGTCGTCCGGCCGGACCAGCGGGACCAGGGACCGGGCGAACAGGTCGTTGACGCGGCGGTACCCCTCGAACTCGGCCCACTCGAAGCGGCCGAGGCCAATCTGGTAGTGCAGCACCGGCCAGAGCGTGCCGTTCGCGAAGCCGCGATAGAACTCATCGTATTCACGGCGCGACAGGTTGACGGTGAACAGCGTGATCGGGCCGACTGTCTGCTGCGGCTTCGGCTCGCTGGTCTCGGTGACATCGCCGCTCCAGCCGAACCACAGCCCGCCCTTCTGCTTCAGCGCATCCAGCACGCCGGCCGCAAGCCCGCCGGCGGTGGCCTCGCCCTCCTGGATCGGCGCAACGCGGTTGGAAACGACGACGAGACGCGACATCGGCGGTGTCCCTGGATCAACCTGCCCCTCCTACCGCAAGTTGTCCGGCACGTCAGCTTTCGCGCGCCGTGGGTAGGCCAACGCGGCGCGCCGGGGTAAAATCGGCGGCATCCGATTCGCTGCATCGCGGTCGCTTTGCCGCCGGGAGCCCCCATGCCGCCGAACCTGTCCAGTCTGCCCCGTACGGATGCTGCGCCTGCCGTTGCGGCGCGGCCGACGACGGCCCGGCCCATCCATATCTCGGGCTACGAGCGCGAGAACCGCGACTTCTACGCCACGCCAGCCTGGGTGACCGAGGCGCTGCTGCGGCATGCCCGTTTCCGCGGCAAGATCTGGGAGCCATGCTGCGGCGACGGCGCGATGGCATCAGTGCTGGCGGGCCATGGCTATGGCGTTGTATCCACGGACATCGCCGACCGCGGCTTCGGCACGCCCGGAGTGGACTTCCTGGCCTGCGACACGGTGCCCGAGGGCTGCCAGAGCATCATCACCAACCCGCCCTATGGCGATACCGGGTCACATGTCGGCCAGTCCCGTTCGGCCGCGGCGATGCTGGATTTTCTGCGCCACGCGCTGACCCTGACGGCGAGCGTACAAGGGCAGCTCGCGCTGTTGGTGCGGCTGAACTGGATCGCCGGGCGGCGCGCCGCCGGCGTGATGTCCGCGGCGCCGTTTGCCAGCGTCATCATCCTGCGCAAGCGCATCCGTTGGTTTGACATGGGAAACCGGACGAACAACAGCCAGCATCACCATGCCTGGGTTGTGTTCGACCATGCGCATCCAATTGGAACGCTGCCCTCTCTGTCGTTTGGTTAGTAACGCGCTCCAGAAAGGCGCTCTATATTGCTTTTGGCTGCAGTAGTCGATTCACGCACCAGGAGACGTTGGCCGCAGCACGCCTGGCACTCGTCTAAAGGTCAAACCAGATCGCATTTGCGATAACACCCTCCGCTCCACCTTGTCATGAGCATACTCGAGTAGTGATATTACTCGGAACCCCACCACGAACACTACTTTCGCTCAGCCAATAGCCAAGTCCACCACATGCAAACCGAAGTAACGGCAGCAGCCCGGCGCACTCCGCTGCTCGGCCGCGGCCAGACCTGGATGACGCAGCAGACGCGTGACGGCTGGATCGATGCCGGACTGCTGTTCATCAGCATCCTTCCGCTGCTGCTGACCACGCACCTGCCTCTCGCCGACCTGCAGAATCATCTTGCGCGCCAGTATGTCCTGCGCGACTGGGCACACAGCCCGGTGCTGCAGGCGATTTATCAGATCCGCTGGGCCTTGGTGCCCAATCTTGCGCTGGACCTGTTCGTGCTGGTCGTGCGCCCGGTCATCTCACTGGACACGGCCGTCCGGCTGTTCTGTATCGCCACGGTCGCGCTGCTGTTCGTCGGCACAATGCTGGTCAATCGCACGCTCAGCCGTGGGACAGGCCGAGCATACCGGGTTGTGCCGTTGCTGTGTTATGGCGGGCCGTTCCAGATGGGATTTCTGAGCTACTGTTTCGGTGCCGGGCTGGCGCTGCTGTGGTTCGGCTGCTACCTGCGGCTGCGCGCCTGCCCGCGGCCCGGCGTCGCTGCCCTGCTGGTCGTCTGGGGCTTCACCACGCTGGCTTGCCACATGGCGGCGTTTGGCTTGTTTGCGCTGTCGGTCGGAGGCTGTGAACTGGCTGCCGCCTTCGCCGCGGTGGACGGGCGCCTGCGCCATCGCTGGCGACTTGCCGCCGGGGGGATCATCTGGGGCTTGGTGCTGCCGGTGGGGTGCCTGGCTGGCGTGCTGATCCTGTTCATGCTGCTGGGGCCACCGGCGTCCCACAATGCGGCGGTGAATGCCGCTTCCGCGGTGGTCCAGTTCGACGTCCTGCGCGGCAAGGTGCGGGCGGTCTATGCCATCACGGGGTTTTCTTCGCCTGTGCTTGAAGGGGGGTTGCTGATCCTCGCATCGGCGGGGCTAGGTGTTGCGCTGGCGGGCGGGACGCTGCGCTTCAATGCCGCAGGGGCGGTCGGCGTTGTCGTGATGCTCGCGGCCTGGCTGGTGCTGCCGGACGTGGCGGGCGGCGCGGCCTATATCGACTACCGGATTCCCTGGGCGGTGTCGTTCTTCGCGCTGGCAAGCCTTGTGCCCGCGGGACGGCAGAATGGATTGCGCCGCGCACTTGGCTTCTATGGCATTGCCCTGGCAGCGGCGCGAATCGCCTCGATCTGCGCCTTCTGGCTGACCTGGGAACCCGCGCTGGCCGAGATCGACCGGGCTCTGGGCAGCCTCCCGCTCGGCACGCGGTTGTATGTGGTAGAGGGGGAACTGCCGGGCGGCAGGCCGTTCCGTCAGCCCGAACTGAACCAGGTGGCCTCCTACGTCGTCGCCCGGCGGTATGGGTTCGAGCCTGGGATGTTCGTCAGCTTTCCCGGACAGATCCTGGATTTCCAGCCGCGGTATGAACGGATGTGGACCGATGCCGGGTTCGGCGGCACGCTTCCATCCACGCTCGACCGCGTGCCGCCGGACTATGATGCTGTGCTGGTGCTGTTGCCGTCCTATGCGCGCCTGTCACCCGGCCTGCCGTTGCGCTGTATCACGCACGGGCGGCTGTTCGAGCTGTACCAGGTCACGCGCGGACAGCCTCCGGTCCATTGTGGAAGCTGACGCGCGGATCAGGCTGCCGCCGCTGGCTCCATCTGCTGCCGGCGCAGCAGATCGCGATAAGGCCCCGGACGCGCCGCAAGCTCGGCCGGAGAGCCGTCATCGACGATGCACCCATTGTCCATCACGATGATGCGGTCGAAGCTCTGCAGCGTCGAGAGCCGGTGCGCGATGGCGATCACCGTGCGGCCGGCCATGAGCTGGTCGAGCGCCGCCTGGATCGCCTGCTCCGATTCGGTGTCGAGTGCGCTCGTCGCCTCGTCCAGCAGCAGGATGGGCGCGTTCTTCAGCAGTGCACGGGCGATCGCCAGCCTCTGCCGCTGCCCGCCCGACAGCTTCACGCCGCGGTCGCCCACCATGGTGGCAAAGCCTTCCGGCATGGCCGCGATGAACTCGCGGCAATGCGCCATCGCGGCTGCGGCCAGCACCTCCTGCTCGGTTGCCTCGGGCCGGGCATAGCGGATGTTCTCCAGCACCGAGCGGTGGAACAGGGAGATGTCCTGCGGCACCACCGCCATCGTGTGGCACAGGCTGTCCCGCGTGACATCGCGGATGTCATGCCCATCGATGGTGATGCTGCCCCCGCCGACGTCGTGAAAGCGCTGCAACAGCGCAAGCACGGTCGACTTGCCCGCACCCGAGAAGCCGACGAGCCCCACCCTCTGTCCTGGCCTGATCATCAGGTTGAAATCCTCCAGCACCGGTGCTCGGCCTGGATAGGCGAAGCGGACATGCTCGAACGCGACCTCACCGGGCCCGTCGGGCAGCGGCGGCGCGTCGGCATGATCGTTCAGCTCATGCGGCGTGAGCAGGGCGGAGATCGCTTCCTCCAGACGGGCGATATGCTGCGTGAGGTCCACCAGCGCGACGGCGAGATCGCGGCTGCCGTGCAGGATGCCGAAGGCGAGCGTTGTGATCAGCACAAGATCACCGACCTGCGCCTGGCCGTCCTGCCAGAGCAGGATGCCCCAGGCGACGACGGAAGCGCTCAGCAGCGCGGTCAGCACGGCATGGATCAGCCGTATGTGCTCCAGGTAGTACAGGCTGCGCCGGCGCGCTGCCATCTCCGTCCGCATGCTGGCGCCGAGGCGTGCCTGCTCGCGCAGCGTGGCGCCGAATGCGCGCACGACGTTGAAGTTGCCGATGACATCAACCAGCTCGCCATCGACCGACGCCGCCTCGCGCGCATAGTCCTTGTGGCGGCTGGTGCCCTTGCGGGCGAGATGGAACACCAGGACGCCCAGCAGCGCCGCGATGCCGGCCAAGGTGCCCGCGAGGGTCCGGTTGACCGAGCCGATGAAGCCGATCGAGAGCATCACCGCGATGGTGGGCGGCAGCACGTTCCACGCGCCGGTATTTTCGACCGTGAACGCAGCATTTGCGGTCGCGCTGATGCGGCTGGCCAGCGCGCCCGGCAGGCGTTCGGCGAAATAGGAGGGCGCATGGCCGGCGAGATGGCGGAACAGGTCGCGGCGGATGTCGCCGGTCACGGCGACGAAGCTGCGATGCGCCGCATAGCCGCCGATGCGCCAGGACAGATTGTCGGCCGCGACCAGCGCGCAGAGCAGGGCGAAGGCACCCCAGACCGCACTGCCGGCGGCACCGCGCCCGGTTGAAACAATGTCGATCAGGTGCTTCAGGCCGTACTGGGTGGAGACGCTGCAGGTGACGGCGATGATGACAGACATCAGCACGGTCAGGTGCCCCGCCGGATGGCCCTTCATGTAGGTGAACAGGAATCTGAGCGGCCGCCCTTGCAGGGCGGGAAGGCATTGCGCTAGCGGGATTGTTTGCCCCATGGCAGTCGCGGACTCCTGGCCCCGGGATAAGGGCCCCCGGGATAAGGAAAGCGGACCCGGACCGCCACGCAATCTGAATGTTGGACGTCACCTCGGCCGCCGCGCGGCTTGGGCAAAAATGCCCAGGCTTTCAAAAATGCCCAGACTTTCGGGCAAACACGCCGACATTTCGCCACATTCAACTTGCATAATCTACAATCAATAGGCGCTTCTGGACTGTGAAGTCAAGCACAAGTCGTGCGACGCTCAACACAAGAAAAACGGCGCCTGGCGGACGCAACACCCTAGTCAAGTCACGGCAGGTTTATTTATGCGTATTGCTCAGATATCGCCTCTGTTCGAGGCGGTGCCGCCGAAGCTCTACGGCGGCACCGAGCGTGTGGTGTACTCGCTGACCGAGGAATTGGTCGCGATGGGCCATGACGTGACCCTGTTCGCCAGCGGCGACTCCATCACCTCCGCCACATTGGCGCCGATGCGCAATGAAGCGCTGCGGCTTGACCCGAGCGTCAAGGACTGGGTGGCGATCTATAACCGCATGATCGAAATGATCTATCGGCGCAAGGATGAGTTCGATGTGCTGCACTTCCACATCGACTACTTCCCGCTCGCGCTGTTCAGCCGCCAGAAGGTGCCGTTCCTGACCACGCTGCACGGGCGGCTCGACCTGCCTGAGTTCCTGGAAACCTACTCCACCTTCGCCGACTGCCCGTTCGTCTCGATCTCCGACCATCAGCGGCTGCCGATCCCCAACCTGAACTGGATCGGCACGGTGCTGCACGGCATCCCCGCCAACCTGCTGACGCCGCAGCCGGTAAAACAGGAATACGCCGCCTTCCTCGGCCGCATCTCGCCGGAAAAAGGCGTCGACCGCGCCATCCGCATCGCCGGCCAGACCGGCATGAAGCTGAAGATCGCCGCCAAGGTCGATAACGCCGACAAGGAATACTACGACGCCGAGATCAAGCCGCTGATCCAGGACAATCCGGACGTCGAGTTCATCGGAGAGATCAACGACGCGCAGAAGCCCGCATTCCTCTCGGGCGCACACGCGCTGCTGTTTCCGATCAACTGGCCGGAGCCGTTCGGCCTCGTCATGATCGAGTCGATGGCCTGCGGCACCCCGGTCGTCGCGTTCAACTGCGGCTCGGTGCCCGAGGTGATCGATCCGGGCGTCACCGGTTTCATCGTCAATGACATCGACCAGGCGGTGACGGCACTCGGCAGGATCGACAGGCTGGACCGTGCACGGGTGCGGGCAACCTTCGACCGGCGGTTCACCGCGCGGCGGATGGCGGAGGACTACGTCGATCTTTATGAATCGCTGGCGCAGCCGGCGCGGCGGTTGCGGGCGGTGACGGCATAGGCCGGCACGGAGCGGCCGTCTCAGCGCGCACATATCCTCACCGTCATCCCCCATCGTCATGGCCGGGTCAGGCCGGCCAGGACAGTGGGCGCAGTGCGTCAGGTACCCTACAGCACCGCCTCGGCGACCACTCGCAACGCATCGACGCCGCTGCTCTTCAACACCATGGTGCCGATGTGGCCTGCCTTCGCCGCATCCTTCC
>DASQVN010000099.1:0-4800 GCA_035640755.1 Rhodopila sp. | reverse complement strand
CGCTATCCGATGCATGGACAGTACGTTTCGCGACACATCTGAAATCCAGAAAATGCAGGGAAGTCGAGCAGTCGGGCCGGCTGACCCTGGCCTATCAGTATGATGCGGAAAATGCGTACGTGACACTTGTGGGACATGCCGTCATTACCCACGACCTTGCCGCCAAGGTCGCGAGTTGGCGGCCGGATTCGTACCGCTGGTATCCCGGCGGCCCTGCCGATCCCAATGTGGTCTACATCGACTTTACCGCCGAGCGTATCGAGATCTGGAGTTCGTCCCGTGGCGTGACGCCGGACCCGGCCAAGGGCTTATGGGCCGCCGTTCTCATCCGAGACGGTGCGGGCTGGCGTCAGGAAACGACCCTGCCGCAGTAAGCCGCACCCGAACAAGGATGATTCTGACACAAGAGCAAACCTGCTCGTCTGGGCCAGAGCCCGGGCGCGATAACAACCCTCAACCCGCCGCCGCCCCCTCCGCCCGCGCCCGCTCTCGCAAGTCGAATTTCTGAATCTTCCCCGTCGAGGTCTTCGGCAGCGGCCCGAACGTCACGTAGCGCGGACACTTGTAGTGCGCCAGGCGCCGCCGGCACCATTCGATGATCTCCGCCGCCGTCACCTCGCCCGCTTCCGGCTTCAGCGTCACGAACGCCTGCGGCGTCTCGCCCCATTTCGGGTCAGGCCGTGCCACGACTGCCGCCTCCATCACGGCAGGATGCTTGTACAGCACCTCCTCCACCTCCAGCGACGAGATATTCTCGCCGCCCGAAATGATGATGTCCTTCGCGCGGTCCTTGACCTCGACATACCCGTCCGGGTGCATCACCGCCAGGTCGCCGGTATGGAACCATCCCCCGGCGAAAACTTCCTGCGTCGCCGCGGCATTCTTCAGATAGCCCTTCATCACCGTATTGCCGCGCAGCATCAATTCGCCGATCGACGCGCCATCGGCCGGCCTCGGCTCCAACGTCACCGGGTCCCGCACGCTGGCTTCCTCCATCATCGGCGTGTTGACCCCCTGCCGAGCCATGAATGCCGCCTTCTGCTCAATTGGCATCTCGTCCAAGCCCGGCTGCCAGATGCACACCGTCGAGGGGCCATACGTCTCGGTCAGTCCGTACAGGTGCGTCACCGCGAACCCCAGCGCCTCCATCTGCACAATCACCGTGGAAGGCGGCGCTGCCCCGCCCGTCGCGATCGCCACTCGCTGCGGAAACGTCCGCCGCGCCGAGGCAGGCGCATGGATCAGCATCGACAGCACCACCGGCGCCCCGCACATGTGCGTCACCCCATGCTCGGCGATCGCGGCGAAGATCAGCGCCGGCTCGACCCGCCGCAGACAGACATGGGTTCCCCCCGCCAGCGTCACCGCCCAGGTGTAAGTCCAGCCGTTGCAGTGGAACATCGGCAGCGTCCATAGATACACGCTGTCCGGCCGCAGCCCGAAGGTCAGCGCATTGGCGCAGGCGTTCAGGTACGCACCCCGGTGATGCGCCACCACCCCCTTCGGGTTGCCCGTGGTGCCCGAGGTGTAGTTCAGCGCGATCGCATCCCATTCATCATCCGGCAGCTTCACCGGATGCGTCGGGTCGCCTCCCGCCAGGAATGCCTCATACTCAACCGAACCGATCCGCTCCCCGCCCGCATCGTCAATATCAACCACCAGCAAAGGCAGGTCCCCGACCGCCGGCCGCATCACGGACGCGAATTCGGTGTCCACCAGCACCGCCTTCGACACCGAATGCCGCAGGATGAAGCCGATCGCCCCGGCATCCAGGCGGATGTTGATGCTGCACAGCACGGCCCCCAGCATCGGCACGGCGTAGTGCGCGTCCAGCATTTGCGGCGTGTTCGGCGCCATGATCGACACCGTGTCCCCCTTCCCGACCCCCGCCTTCGCCAGCGCCGAGGCCAGCCGCCGCGCCCGTTCCAGGAACTGCGCATAGGTGAACCGCCGCTCGCCATGGATCACCGCCACCCGGTTCGGCCAGATCCGCGCTGCCCGCATCAGGAAGGAAACCGGTGACAGCGGCACATGATTCGCCGGCGTCCGGTCAAGGTTCTGCTCGAATATCGACATCCCAGGCGTCCTCCCCATTGCTGGACCGTGATCTATCGCACAGGCGCCCGCACGGCCGGAAGAGACCGGCAGCTTGAACCACCACGGCGGGCCAGCGTAAGCACCCCTCCGGTATCTCAAGGGGAAACACCATGGACCTGCAGCTCCGCGGCAAGACCGCCCTCGTCACCGGCGCCAGCATGGGCATCGGCCGAGCGATCGCGAAAATGCTGGCCGTGGAGGGCGTGCAGGTCGTCGCCGTGGCCCGCCGGCAGGAGCTGATGCAGCAGATGGCCGATGAGGCCGCGTCCGCCCAGCACCCCCGCCCCATCCTGGTGCAGCAGGACATCATGGCGCACGACGCCGCCGCCCGCATCGCTGACGCCGCCTTCGCCGCGGTCGGCCACATCGACATCCTGGTCAACAACGCCGGCGGCAGCCGTCCCCTGCCCATCGACGCCCCCGAGGAACGGTGGGAGGAGGCGATGACGCTCAATTTCACCCGTCCCCGCCAGCTCACCCACGCCCTGCTGCCGAAGATGATCGAGAACCTCTGGGGCCGCATCATCAACATCACCGGCAAGAGTGAGCCCGAGAACCTGAACGCCGCCTTCTCCGCCAAGGCCGGCATTCACGCCTGGGCCAAGGGCCTGTCGCGGGAAGTCGGGCAATACGGCATCACCGTGAACTCGATCCCGCCCGGCCGCATCATGAGCGAGCAGATCCGCCGCAACTACCCCGAGGATTACCGCAAGCACTTCGCCGAAACCGAAATCCCCGTCCGTTACTGGGGCGAACCCGAGGATCTTGCGGTGATGGCGGTCTGGCTCGCCTCGCCGTTGGCCCGCTACATCACCGGTGCGGTGATCCCTGTCGATGGCGGTCTTCGCCGCTATCAGTTCTGATAACGCTCCTCTCTCCGCACCTTGCCTCCGTCGCGGCCGGGTAGAACTCAATTATAACGAACGTGAAACTTTGGCGGTTGCTGATTTTCAATTACCCCTTGCCTCGGCGCCGGTCCCCGGCGAAGACACGCCATGCGCAGACTTCTCCTGCTGGCCATCCTCGCGCTCGCCGTCCCGGCGCACGCGGCCCCGCCGACTGCTGTGACCGACACCGGCCTGCTGTCCGGCGGCAGCGGGGACGGAGTGACCTTCTTCAAGGGCATCCCCTATGCCGCTGCGCCGGTGGGCGCGCTGCGCTGGCACGCCCCGGAACCCCCGCCGGCCTGGCAGGGCACGCGCGACGCTACGGCCTACGGCAACGACTGCATGCAGGAGCCCGTCGCCGGGGATGCCGCCCTGCCTGGCGCTCCGTTGGGCGAGGACTGCCTGTACCTGAACGTCTGGATACCGGACCATACGCCCGTAGGCGCCCAACTGCCCGTGCTCGTCTGGATACACGGCGGCGCCTATGTCAACGGCAGCGCCTCCGCGGCCATCTATGACGGCTCCGCCCTCGCTCGGCACGGGCTGGTTGTCGTCAGCCTGAACTACCGCCTCGGCCGCTTCGGCTTCTTCGCCCATCCAGCGCTCACCACGGCGCATGAGACCCCTGCCGCCAACTTCGCGCTGATGGATATGCAGGCCGCGCTGCGCTGGGTCCGCCGCAACATCGCCGGGTTCGGCGGCGACCCCGCTTCGGTCACGGTCATGGGCGAATCCGCGGGCGGCGACGCCATCATGCACCTGATCTGCTGGCCCGAGGCCCGCGCCCTGTTCGCCCGCGCAATCGTGCTGTCAGGCGATGGTCGCCGCCATATCAGCGGCGGGCTGCCCCTGCGCACCGACCCGCACGCCAACCCGAACGGCCAGCCGAGTGCGGAGGCCACCAGCCTGGCCTTCGCCGCTGAGCACGACATCCACGGCACCGGGCCCGAGGCATTGGCAGCCCTGCGCGCTCTGCCAGCCGATACGGTCCTCGGCGGCATCAACATGCACACCGTGTTCGCCCATCCGCCAACCGCGACCTTCGCGTTCGGACCAATCGTGGACGGAGCCATCGTGCGCGATGAGCCGGGCCGACGGCTGCAGGCCGACCCGACCGCCGCCCTGCCGATCCTGATCGGCACCACGACCGATGACCTGCCGCTGCATCGCCCGCCCGACCCGCACGATCCGCTCGGCCTGTTCGGCACCCGGCGGACAGAGGCCCGCGCCGCCTACGATCCGTACGGCACCGCGACGCCGGAGCAAATCCTGCGCCGCGTCTCCGTCGATCTCACAATGCACGAGCCCGCCCGGTTCGTCGCCCGCCATATGGCCGCCCTGGGTCAGCCCGCCTGGCTGTACCGCTTCGGCTACGTGCCCTCGGCCGCCCAGCCGCGCCCCGAGGGGACCGCCCACGCCATGGAACTCCCGTTCCTGTTCGGCACGCTGGACGTCCACTATGGTGCGAATGCAACACCAACGGACCGCGGCGCCGCACGCCTGTTCCAGGCCTACATCGCCAACTTCGCCCGCAGCGGTGACCCGAACGGGCCAGGGCTGCCCGCCTGGCAACGCGCGGACGCGTCAACCAGCGGGCTGATGCAGATCATGCCCGACGGAGAGGGGCGCTTCGGTTCCGACCCCTGGCAGGCCCGCCTGGATCTTGTCGCCGCGGCTGTGGATCAGTCGAAGCCCCAGGCGAAGGCCCAGTCGAAGCCGACAACACGCACGGTAACGCTTGACGCCGGCATCCCCTGAGCCGGCGTAATCCGTCCAATGCCGCGGGCTGCGCCAGAGTCGGATGCGACAGTTGGAT
>DASQVN010000098.1:0-9656 GCA_035640755.1 Rhodopila sp. | reverse complement strand
AGCATGGACATCCAGGTCAGCTCCAACTTCGAGCGCGTCCTGTTCGAGTTGTTGGAACGCAACCCAGAGACAACCCGGGACACGATGCTCGCCTTCCGCCGCACCGGGCATATGCCCGTGCCGGACCCAGTCTGGCACCGCGCCCGCAGCCTGTTCCACGGCTTCCGCCTCGACGACCCCGGCACCGAGGCGGAAATCCGCCGCCTGCACGCCGCCTGCGGCTACCTCGCCGACCCGCATAGCGCCATCGGCATCGCCGCCGCTCGCGCTCTGCCCTGCCCCGGCGGCGCCCCCACCATCGCCGTGGCCACCGCCCACCCCGCCAAGTTCCCCGACGCGATGGAGAAAGCGACCGGCCACCGTCCAGCCCTTCCCCCCCGCATGGCGGATCTCTTCACCCGCGAAGAACGCTTCTCCGTCGTGCCCAACAAGCTGGACACCGTGCAGGCAGCCGTCCGTGCGCTCATCCATCGCAACAGCAAATCCTGACGCACAGTACGCCTCTCGCCCGCAGGCGCACCGCGCGATATCGTCCTGGCCGGACTCTTGTCCCCGGGCTCGACCCGGGGATGGCCGGCCATCCACCCGATGCCAGGAGCACCACCACCTCCCCGCCACTGGGGTTGGCAATGTGCCCCGGATCGGGCCTATACTCACCAGTAACCCGGAGGCAGCATCCAGGAACAAGGTTGCAGACGACATGAGGCTCACCCCCATTCACGACGGCTTCGTCGCCGAGGCCACCGACATTGATATCAGCCGCCCCCTCACCCAGCAGGAGGTATCCGCCGTCGAGGCCGGCATGGACCAGTACGCCGTCCTCATCTTCCGCGACCAGCCCCTGACCGACGAACAGCAATGCGACTTCAGCCGCAACTTCGGCGAGCTTGAAGTCACCCTCATCGCCGAGATGTCCAGGCCCGGCGAACGCCGGCTCGGCCTGTTCGAAATGGGCGACATCTCCAATCTCGACCCGGCTGGCCGCCTCCGCGCCCGCGACGACAACCGCCGCATGTACGCCCTCGGCAACCGGCTCTGGCACTCCGATGCGTCGTTCCGCGCCACCGGTGCCGGCTATTCCCTGCTCTCCGCCCGCGTCGTGCCCTCCAGCGGCGGCAACACCGAATTCGCCGACATGCGCGCCGCCTACGACGCCCTTGACGACCGCACCAAGACCGAAGTCGAGGACCTGATCACCGAGCACTCCATTGCCTTCTCCCGCGCCGAACTCGGCTTTTCCGACTACGGCCCGGGAAACGAGGACAAGATCCGCCCCGTCCGCCACCGCCTGGTGCGAACCCACCCCGTCACCGGCCGCAAGTCCCTCTACCTCTCCGCCCATATCGGCGGCATCGTCGGCTGGCCCGTGCCGGAAGCCCGCGCCTTCATCCGCGACCTGACCGAGCACGCCACCCAGCCCCAGTTCCGCCACGCCCACCAATGGCGCGTCAATGACCTGGTAATGTGGGACAACCGCACCACCATGCACCGCGCCCGCCGCTACCGCGACCTGCAGGAGGTACGCGATCTCCGCCGCACCTCGATCAAGGGCACCGGGATGACCGCCGAACAGGTCCCGGTCGCCGCGTAACCAAGGACACCCCGATGAGCATCACCATCACCGAACTCACCCCCGGCTTCGTCGGAGAAGTCTCCGGCATCGACATCACCCAGCCCCTGACCCAGGCACAGGTCGCCGAACTGGAAGCCGGGATGGACCGCTACGCCGTGCTCGTCTACCACGACCAGCGCTTCACCGATGAACAGCAGAAGGCCTTCAGCCAATATTTCGGCCCGCTGGAGCACACGGAAGGCGGCAACGTCACCAAGGCCACCGACCGGCGGCTCGATCCGCACATGGCCGACGTCTCCAATCTCGGCGCCGACCACAAGCCGCTGGACCGCGAGGACCGCCGCCGCCTGTTCAACCTCGGCAACCAGCTCTGGCACTCCGACAGCTCATTCCGCGCCATCCCGGCGAAATACTCGCTGCTGTCGGCCCGCACCGTGGTCAGCAAGGGCGGCAATACCGAGTTCGCCGACATGCGCGCCGCCTACGACGCCCTCGACGACGCCACCAAGCGCGAAGTCGACGACCTGGTCTGCGAGCACTCCCTCATCTATTCCCGCGGCACCCTCGGCTTCACCGAGCTGTCCGAGGAGGAAAAGAAGATGTTTCGCCCGGTGCGCCAGCGCCTGGTCCGCACCCACCCTGTCACCGGACGCAAGTCGCTGTACCTTTCATCCCACATCGGCACCATCGTCGGCTGGCCGATGCCCGAGGCCCGCGCCTTCATCCGCGACCTGACCGAGCACGCGACGCAACCCCGCTTCACCTACGCCCACAAATGGCGCCAGTACGACCTCGTCATGTGGGACAACCGCGTGATGATGCACCGGGTCCGCCGCTTTGACGAATCCCAGGTCCGCGACATGCGCCGCACCACCGTCGCCGGTGACAGCGTCACGGTGGAGCAGCTGGCGGCCTGACGCAGACACAACGGGGGCGCGGATCTCTGCAATGTCCAGGTCCACGACCCGGCCCTTCGCGCGCCACTGTCGCAACGTCTCCATCGCCATGCGGACCAAAGTGCCATCACTCCCCTGATCTCGCTCGGCGGAGCGAAATGCCATAAGGTCATGCCCGGCACAGACCAGGAACCCTGATGAATATCGCGGCGCGCCAATCAATCGAGTGGACAACCGAGCGCTACCTTGCCTGGGAGGCTCAGCAGGAAACCCGATACGAATTCGACGGCTTCGAGCCGGTCGCCATGGTCGGCGGAAAGATTGCGCGCCAGCGCGTCATTCGCGCCACCGAGCGTGCCCTGCGGCGTCGCACCCGATGTGAGGTGTTCAGCGAGACCGTAAAATTCCAGGTCGCCGAAAACAAGTTCCGCTATCCCGACCTGATGGTGGTCTGCAGTCAGCCATCCGGGGAAGCGACCTATGTCATCGACCCGGTCGTGGTGATCGAGGTCCTGTCCGACGGCAATGCCGATGATGACCGTATTACGAAGAACCAGGAATACTCCATGGTTGAGTCGGTGCAGCATTACGTGATGCTGGAACAGAGCCGCCCCGCCGCGACCGTGTTCAGCCGCTCCGGGGACGACTGGATCGGGCACCTGCTGGTCGGCGAAGGCGCTGTCCTTCGGCTGCCGGCAATCGAAGCCGAGATTCCCTTGCGGGAGCTCTACACCCCGGACACACCAGTGTCCGATCGCGAAGAAGCGTGAGACGCGCCGCGTCCACGGTTCGGCGCGTGAATCGGATACTTCAAACAAATGCGCCGTATCGCGCATCTCTGATGCGCGATACCAGCGGCCTCAGGACAACGACAGGCTAACACACGCTGCGAGCAACTCTGGCCGGATCGTCAGGACCGGCCTGGATCACCCAGCCTCAGAACGGGATCTCGTCATCCAGATCCCCACCCTTCGGCGCATCCCACGACGGCCCACCGCTCCGGCCCCCCGGCCGCCCAGCCCCAGCCGCCGCCGGCGCCCGTTCCCGGCCACCGAACCCGCCGCCCGTTGAGCCGCCCTCATAGCCGCCCATCTCGGCACCACCGCCCGAGCGGGTATCCAGCATCGTCAACTGCCCGTTGAACCGCCCCAGCACGACCTCGGTCGTGTAGCGTTCCTGCCCTTGCTGGTCCGTCCACTTGCGGGTCTGCAGCGACCCTTCCACATAGATCTTCGCCCCCTTCTTCAGGTACTTCTCCGCCGTCTCGGCCACCCGCTCATTGAAGATGACCACCCGGTGCCATTCGGTCCGCTCCTTCCGCTCACCGGAGGCGCGATCATTCCAGGTCTCGCTGGTGGCAAGCGTCAGGTTGACGATCTTGCTGCCATCCTGGGTGTTCCGCACTTCCGGGTCCTTGCCCAGGTTGCCGACCAAAATCACCTTGTTCACACTGCCAGCCATCGATTCGATCCTTCTTTCAGCCCGCACCCTAGAGCAGATCGCCGAAGGGCCGGAAGGACCGGAGGCGTGAATCTGCTCGGAAAACAATAGCCGAAACACCACCTACGGGCCACATGGTTAAGATATCTTCAACGCGCCGCGACTTTATCCTGGCCCAGGACCTGGAACAAGATTAGAACGGGCGCCCAACACGGGACACCCCACACGGGACAAAATGGCTGGCTCAATCCACGTGCGCGGGGCGCGCGAGCACAACCTCAAGAACATCGACGTCGTCATCCCACGCGACTCGCTCACCGTGATCACCGGCCTCTCCGGCTCCGGCAAGTCGTCGCTGGCGTTCGACACCATCTATGCGGAAGGGCAGCGACGTTACGTCGAGTCCCTCTCCGCCTATGCCCGCCAGTTCCTCGAACTGATGGGCAAGCCCGACGTGGACAGTATCGAGGGTCTCTCGCCCGCCATCAGCATTGAGCAGAAGACCACCTCGAAGAACCCCCGCTCCACCGTCGGCACGGTGACGGAAATCCACGACTACATGCGCCTCCTGTGGGCGCGCACCGGCATCCCTTACTCCCCCGCCACCGGCCTGCCGATCGAGGCGCAGACCGTCTCCCAGATGGTCGATCGCGTCATGGCAATGCCGGAAGGCACCCGCCTGCTGCTCCTTGCCCCGGTGGTGCGCTACCGCAAGGGCGAGTACCGCAAGGAACTGGCTGAGCTCCAGCGCCGCGGCTTCACCCGCGTGAAGGTGGATGGCTCGCTATACGAAATCGGCGAAGTCCCCACCCTCAACCGCAAGATCAAGCATGAGATCGAGGCCGTGGTGGACCGCCTCGTCGTCCGCGACGGCCTCGCCCCCCGCCTCGCCGACAGTTTCGAGACCGCCCTCGCCCTCTCCGACGGCATCGTCTACGCCGAAAACGCCGACACCGCCGAACGCACGGTCTTCTCGTCCCGCTTCGCCTGCCCCGTCAGCGGTTTCACGATCGAGGAGATCGAGCCGCGCCTGTTCAGCTTCAACTCCCCGCACGGCGCTTGCCCCGCCTGCGACGGACTGGGCGTCGAGACCTTCTTTGACCCCGACCTCATCGTTCCCGATGACCGCCTGACCCTCGGCCACGGCGCCATCGCCCCCTGGACCGGCGCGCAATCCCCCTACTACGACCAGACCTTGCAAAGCCTGGCCAAGCACTACGGCCAGTCCACCAAGACCCCCTGGCGCGACCTGCCCGAGACCGTCCGCTACGTCATTCTGCATGGTTCCGGTGATGAGGCGATCACCTTCACCTACAAGGACAACATCCGCAGCTACACTGTCACCAAGCCGTTCGAGGGCGTGCTGAAGAACCTGCAGCGCCGCTGGCAGGAAACCGACAGCGTCTGGCTGCGCGAGGAACTCACCCGTTACCAGGCCGAAAAACCCTGCGCCGTCTGCCATGGCGCCCGCCTGAAGCCCGAGGCGCTGTCCGTCCGCGTCGCCGGCAAGAACATCGCTGAAGCCTCCGAGCTCTCCATCCGCGCCGCCCTCGCCTGGTTCCAGGACGTCCTTCCCCAGCTCACCATCCAGCGCCAGGAGATCGCCCGCCGCATCCTGCGCGAGATCGTCGACCGCCTGCAGTTCCTCGTCGACGTTGGGCTCGACTACCTCACCCTCTCACGCGGTTCGGCCACCCTCTCGGGCGGCGAATCCCAGCGCATCCGCCTCGCCAGCCAGATCGGTTCGGGGCTGACCGGCGTGCTCTATGTGCTCGACGAGCCTTCCATCGGCCTGCACCAGCGCGACAACGAACGCTTGCTGAAGACGCTGCGCCGTCTGCGCGACCTCGGCAACACCGTCCTGGTCGTCGAACATGATGAGGACGCGATCCGCGCCGCCGACCACCTGATCGACATGGGCCCTGCCGCCGGTATCAACGGCGGCCATGTCGTCGCCGAAGGCACGCCGAACGAGATCGCCGCCAACCCGAAATCCCTCACCGGCGACTATCTCTCCGGCCGCCGCCGGATCGAAGTGCCGCCGATGCGCCGTCCAGTGCAGAAGGACCGCGTGCTCCGCGTCGTCGGCGCCCGCGGCAACAATTTGAAGGACCTGACGGCCGGCTTCCCCCTCGGCACCTTCACCTGCGTCACCGGCGTCTCCGGCGGCGGCAAGTCCACCCTCGTCGTTGACACCCTCTACAAGGCCGTCGCGCGCCGCCTGATGGGTTCCGGCCTGGTGCCCGCGCCGCATGACCGGATCGAGGGACTCGATCACCTCGACAAGATCATCGACATCGACCAGTCGCCGATCGGCCGCACCCCACGCTCCAACCCCGCGACCTACACCGATCTGTTTGCCCCCATCCGCGACTGGTTCGCCGAACTGCCCGAAGCCCGCGCCCGCGGCTACAAGCCCGGCCGCTTCAGCTTCAACGTCAAGGGCGGCCGCTGCGAGGCCTGCCAGGGCGACGGCGTGCTGAAGATCGAGATGCACTTCCTGCCCGACGTCTACGTCAGGTGCGACACCTGCAAGGGCAGGCGCTACAACCGCGAAACGCTGGAGATCAAGTTCCGCGACAAGACGATCGCCGACGTCCTGGCGATGACGGTGGACGAAGCCGTCCCCTACTTCAGCGCCCAGCCGCGCATCCACGACCGCCTGCGCATCCTCCAGCAGGTCGGCCTCGGCTACATCGCCCTCGGCCAGCAGGCCACCACCCTCTCGGGCGGCGAGGCGCAGCGCATTAAGCTCTCCAAGGAACTCGCCCGCCGCGCCACTGGCCGCACCCTGTACATCCTCGATGAACCCACCACGGGCCTCCATTTCGAGGACGTCCGCAAGCTGCTCGAAGTCCTGCACGCCCTCGTCGATCAGGGCAACACGGTCGTGGTGATCGAACACAACCTCGAAGTCATCAAGACCGCCGACTGGATCCTCGACCTCGGTCCCGAGGGCGGCGACGGCGGTGGCCGCATCGTCGCCGAAGGCACGCCCGAGGACATCGTCGCCTGCCCAGACAGCTACACCGGCCGCTTCCTCGCACCACTGCTGCCTGTGGTGGAGGAACGGCGAAAGATCCGCAGGCGCGCCTGATTGGTGATAGAGGCTTGGCTGCTGCGCAGTGAGTCAATGATTGCGTCGCAATCATTGACTCACTACATCCGCCTCACCATGAGCAGCATCACCATCCGCAACCTCTCCCCAGACCTGAAGGAGCGGCTCCGCATCCGCGCCGCCGAACACGGTCACTCCATGGAAGCCGAGGCGCGGCAGATCCTGCAGAAGGCCCTGGCCAGCGCACGCCCAGGCGGCGCCAATCTGTACGAACGCGTGCGCGCCCGGTTCGCCCCCCTGGGCGGGGTCGAGTTCGACCTGCCGCCACGCGAGCCTGCCCGCGAGCCGCCCAGCTTCGACTGATGTTCCTGCTCGACACCAACGTGCTATCGGCGATGATGAGCCCGCAGCCCGCCCCGGCCGTCGCCGCGTGGATCTCCGGCCAGCAGTTGGAGACGCTTTTCACCACCACGCTTTGCCAGGCGGAAATCCTCGCCGGCATCGCCATCCTGCCAGAGGGCCGGCGCCGCGCTGCCCTGGCCGCAGCCGCACAGGCCATGTTCGCGGACGATTTCGAAAAGCGGGTCCTGCCGTTCGACCACGATGCCGCCGCTGCCTACGCCAATCTCTTCGCCGCCTGCCGCCGCACCGGGCATCCCACGCCAGCCATTGACCTGATGATCGCCGCCATAGCCCGAACTCAAGGCGCCAGCGTCGTGACCCGCAACGTGGCGGATTTTGCCGGCTGTGGCATCGCGGTCATTGATCCGTGGCAGGCGGATTAGAACCGATCGCCGGGCAGCGCGGCTCACCAGCCTGACACCCCCACGGGTCTGGACATGTTGCACGCCATCCCCCATTGACTGTCACACCCCGCGTTACCCCGACGCGGCACACCAACAGACACAACCAATGAACCAGCCCACGCATTAAGGCGAACGGCATCAGGGAGGAAATGAGCATGCCGGCACCCAATAGTATGATGCGTCGCATGATACTGCAGGCGGCGGCACTCGGTTCCGGCGCCGCACTGCTGCCGAACATCCACAAGGCGCGCGCCGCCGAGGCCGATCCGTTCCCGGCTCACCCCCGCTGGCGGTTCGTCTTCGTTAACCACGTGACCACCAACCCGTTCTTCGTGCCCACGCAGTACGGCATCGCAGACGCCTGCAGTCTGCTGGGCTGCGACCATCAATGGACCGGCTCCGCCAATTCCGACGTTTCTGAGATGGTCAACGCGGTCAACGCCGCCATCGCCGCCAAGGCATCGGCCATCGCCGTGCCGATCATCGACCCGAAGGCCTTCAACGCCCCCATCGCCCGCGCGCTGGAGGCCGGCATCCCGGTCTTCGCCTACAATGCCGACGCCCCCGCGAACAGCGGCAACAAGCGCCTGGCCTACATCGGCCAAGACCTGTACCTGGCGGGCCTGCACATGGGCGAGCGTATCGTGCAACTGGTCGATGGTGGGATGATCGGGCTGTTCATCGCCACCCCTGGCGCGCTGAACATCCAGCCGCGAATCGACGGCGCGCAGGAAGCGATCAAACGCTCCGGCAAGACGTACGACGTGCAGGTGATCGCGACCGGCGCCACGGTGAACGAGGAAATCTCCAAGGTCGAGGCCTTCTACCTCGGCCACCAGAACGTCAAGGGCATGTTTGCGGTCGATGGCGGCACCACCCAGGGCGTGGCCGAAACCATGGCCAAGCACAGCCTGCCCCAGAAAGGTGTGAAGGCCGGCGGCTTCGACCTGCTGCCGCGCACGCTGACCCTGATCAAGCAGGGCGCGATGGACTTCACCATCGACCAGCAGCCGTACCTCCAGGGCTTCTACACGGTGATGGAGATGTTCATGTTCCTCGCGTCCGGCGGACTGGCCGGTCCGGCCGACTGCAACACCGGCCTGAAATTCGTCACCAAAGACAGTGTCGAGCAATACCTCTCGACCGCAACGCGTTACGAAGGCAAGACCGACAAGCCCCAGATCGTGCCGCGCAGCGGCCCGATTGCCGCGTAATGCCGGCCAAAGAGCCCGCTGCCCGCGGCCGGATGGTGTTCATCGATGCCATCTTCCGCTGGCGTGAGATCAGCATCCTGGTCGTGGCGCTGATCCTGTGCGCCTATTTCGAGCAGGCCAACCCGGACTTCCTGCTGACCGAAGCCAGCCTGCAGAACCTGTCGCAGTTCGTTGCCCCGGCGGCGATTATCGCCTGTGGCGAGATCATGCTGATGATCGGCGGCGAGATCGACCTCTCGACCGGAATGGTCTTCGCCCTCGCTCCCTTCATCATGCACTTCGCCCATCAGGCCGGCCTCCCGCTCCCCATCGCCATGTTGCTTGGCCTGCTCGCCAGTGCGGCGGTGGGCCTGGTTAACGGCATCATCACGGTGATGCTGATGGTGCCGTCCTTCATCACCACGCTGGGCACCAACTTCCTGCTCAACGGGCTGACCCTGACCATCTCGCACGGCACGCCGGTCGAGGCACCCGAGGCCCCCACCTTCGCCGCGATCTTCGGCAACTGGGGTTATAGCGAGATTATCTGGGCGGTCGCGATCACCGCCATCATGCACGTCGTGCTGCGCCAGACCCGCTGGGGCCTGCACACGATTGCCTCGGGCGCGAACCCGATCGGCGCGTCCGAGGCCGGCATCAAGGTCAATCGCCTGAAGATTGGCAATTTCG
>DASQVN010000097.1:0-7626 GCA_035640755.1 Rhodopila sp. | reverse complement strand
CCGAGGCCGTTCGCCGCGTCAATCCGTCCTCGCTCGACCAGCTCCTCCACCCCATGCTGGACCCGAAGGCCCCCCGCACCCTGTTGGGCAAAGGCCTTCCCGCCAGCCCCGGCGCCGCTTCCGGCGTGGCGGTGTTCAGCGCCGACGAAGCGGAAAGCCGCGCCGCCAAGGGCGAGGCCGTCATCCTGGTGCGCATCGAAACCAGCCCCGAGGACATCCACGGCATGCACGCCGCCCGCGGCATCCTCACCACCCGCGGCGGCATGACCAGCCACGCCGCCGTTGTCGCCCGCGGCATGGGCCGCCCCTGTGTCGCCGGCGCCGGCGGCATCAGCGTCGACTACAACAACCAGGTGCTCTCCGCCGGCGGCAAGCAGATCCGCGCCGGCGAAACCATCACCCTCGACGGTGCCACCGGGGAGGTCTTCGTCGGCTCCGTCGCCATGATCGAGCCTGCCATGTCCGGCGATTTCGAAATGCTGATGTCCTGGGCCGACAAGTGCCGCCGCCTGGGCGTCCGCGCCAACGCCGAAACCCCGATGGACGCCGAGACCGCCCGCAAGTTCGGCGCCGAGGGCATCGGACTTTGCCGCACGGAGCACATGTTCTTCGACCCCGAACGCATCCTTGCCGTTCGGCAGATGATCATGTCCAGCACCGAGTCCGGCCGCCGCGCCGCGCTGGAACGCCTGCTGCCGCACCAGCGGGAAGACTTCCGCCAGCTCTTCACCATCATGGCCGGCCTGCCCGTCACCATCCGCCTGCTCGATCCGCCGCTGCACGAATTCCTGCCCCACCAGGAAGCCGACATGCAGGAGGTCGCCGACTCCCTCGGCGTCGACATCGAAACCATCCGCCAACGCGGCGCCGAGCTCGCCGAAGCCAACCCGATGCTCGGCCATCGCGGCTGCCGCCTCGGCATCTCCTACCCCGAAATATATGAGATGCAGGCCCGCGCCATCTTTGAAGGCGGCCTCGCCGTCGCCAAGGAAACCGGCAAGGCCCCGCACCCCGAGATCATGATCCCCCTGGTCGGCACCCGCAAGGAACTCGAGATCACCCGCGCCCAGGTCGAAAAGGTCGCCGCCGAGGTCTTCAAGGAAGCCGGCACCAAGGTGGACTACAGCGTCGGCACCATGATCGAGCTGCCGCGCGCCGCCATCCTCGCCGACATGATCGCCGAGGTTGCCGACTTCTTCAGCTTCGGCACCAACGATTTGACCCAGACCGTGTTCGGCCTCTCCCGCGACGATGCCGGCAAGTTTCTGCCGCGCTATGTCGAGGCCGGTATCCTGCCCAAGGACCCGTTTGTGTCCATCGACATCGACGGCGTCGGCGAGATGGTCCGTATCGCCACCGAAAAGGGCAGAGCGGCCAAGAACCAGCTCAAGCTCGGCATTTGCGGGGAGCACGGCGGCGATCCAGCCTCGATCACCTTCTGCGAACAGGTCGGCCTCGACTACGTCTCCTGCAGTCCCTTCCGCGTTCCCGTCGCCCGCCTCGCCGCCGCGCAGGCCGCTCTGGGAGTCGCCATCGATCGCACCGCCTGACTGCCCAGCCGTAAGGCACCGCCCGAAACCGTAAACGCCGTACAAAGCCGCAAACGCCGTACAAAGCCGTCATAGCCGGGCCTGACCCGGCCATCCACGCTGCGACGGTGACACGCCCGGGCGGCGACGCCTGCGAACTCAGCCGCATCCATCACGGCTGACGGGTGACTGCCTCGTATACCAGCCGGGCAGCCGCAATGTCCTCGACGGCGAGACCAACGGACTTGAACACCGTCGAGCGGCCCGCGGGGGGCTTGGGCTTCGTCCCGGCGAATATCTCCCCCGCTTCGGCGTAAACCGGCGCCCGGGACAGGATCACATCGCCCGACTCCTTCAGCACCGCTTCACGCGAATCGACGACCACCACGCCCGAGCTCATCACGTCGTCATCCAGCTCCCGCCAGGTTGGCCGTGGCGCGCCAACGGCATTCACATGCGCGCCGGGCTTCAGCCATGACCCCTGCAGGATCGGCGCACGGGCATGCGTCGCAGTTACAATGACATCCGCATCCCGCACCGCCGACTCGGCATCCGGGGCCGCCCATGCGCCGTGTTTTTCAGCGAAGCCTCGGGCGTGTTCACGGGTCGGGCTCCACACGCGCACCTCGTCAAAACTGCGAACGAGCGAGAGGGCTTCCAGATGGGCGCTCGCCTGCACGCCGCTGCCGAGCAGCGCCAGGACATGGCTCTCCGGCGCCGCCAGATGCCTGGTCACCGCCGCAGAAACCGCCGCGGTCCGCATCTCGGTGATCAGCCGGCCATCCATGACGGCCAGCGGCTCGCCAGTATCGGGGCGGAACAGCAGGACCATGGCGAAATGGGTCGGAATGTCTTTGCCCGCATTGCCCGGATAAAAGCTGACCAGCTTGAGGCCCATCGCATCCTCGGCCACGGCAGGCATGAGACCCAGGTAGCGCTTGTCTTCTTCGATGGTGAGCATATTCCGCACCGGCTGAAGCACGCGGCCGGCGGAAAAGGCGCCGAGTGCCAGCTCCATCGCAGCAATGAGCGGCTCCCAGCGGAGAACTGCCCGGACATCCGCTTCGTCGAGATACCGCACCATCGTCGCTCTCCAGCGTCGCTCACGCCGCAGTCTGTGGCTCGGGCACGACGGGAACGCCATTCACGCGCGATCCACCGGCCGATGCAAGATGGCCTCGACCCGACGGCTGCACATCCGTTGCCGCATGCCGCTTGACCTCGACAGCCGCCACGCGCATTTTCACCTCCCTGTCCGGGCCTCCAGCGCACACGGCCCTCTTCCAAGGATTAACCCATGGCGAAGACCAACACCGTTCAGATCAAGCTCGTCTCCACAGCCGACACCGGCTTCTTCTACGTGACCAAGAAGAACGCCCGTTCCTCCACCACCAAGCTGGAGCTGAACAAGTATGATCCCGTTGTGCGCAAGCACGTCCCGTTCAAGGAAGCCAAGATCAAGTAACAACACCATATCTCGGGCCGATCAGAATGCACAGGTCGGCGTGGCGGGTACATAATCAACCCACAAGCCCGCCGCAGCACCGCCGGCCGAACAGGGAGGGGGATCATGATCGAAGTCTGGACGTGGCCGACCCCAAACGGCCATAAGGTGCATATTGCGCTCGAGGAACTGGGCCTCTCCTACAAGATCATCCCCGTCAACATCGGCAAGGGTGACCAGTTCAAGCCGGAGTTCCTGGCGATCACGCCGAACCACCGGATTCCGGCCATCGTCGATCCCGACGGCCCCGGCGGCCAGACGCTGAAGCTGTTCGAATCCGCCGCCATCCTGATCTACCTGTCCGAGAAGACCGGCGGCAGGCTGATCCCCGCCGACCCCGCCAGCCGCTACATCTGCCTGCAATGGATGATGTTCCAGATGGGCGGCACCGGCCCGATGTTCGGTCAGTACAACCATTTCGCCAACTACGCCGTCGAGAATATCCCCTATGCGATTGAACGCTATGCGAATGAGGTCAAGCGCCTCCACCGCGTACTCGACAAGCGGCTGGCCCAGGCCGAGTACCTCGCCGGCGCGGAATACTCGATGGCCGACATCATCAACTTCCCCTGGATCCGCAATCCGGAACGCCGGAACATCGACCTCGCCGACTATCCCAACATCAAGCGCTGGCACGACGCCATCGCCGCCCGTCCTGCGGTTCAGCGCGGCGTCGCCGTCCTTGCCGAAAAACAGCGCAAGATGCCGCTGACCGACGAGGAGCGGGAGATCATGTTCGGCAAGACCCAGTTTCAGGTCCGTTGACCCTACCGCCGCCCGTCCCGCGCCCGCCCCCACAGCAACAGCACCCCCACGACCACAACCACCAGCACCACGGCCTCGCCCAGCGTCAGCCGGTGCATCAGCTTGAACACCATCCCGTAGATCACCGAGTGGATGACCGCCGACACCACCCGATGCGTGATCCAGTCCGTCCAGCCGCTGCTGTGCCAGCCGCTGCTGTGTACGTGTCCATGGTGATACGCAGCCATCATCAGGCTGCCGAACAACGCCTGCATCCCCGGAATCGCCTATCCCAGCTCGTACTCGACCTCAGCCGTGTAGACCGAGGCTTCCTTGCCAAGCTGGGAGCTGAACAGCGTGAAGTGCTCCATCCGCACCGGATCGGTGCGGAACAGATTATGCCCCTGCACGAACGACACCAGCTTGCCCTCGGCCACGTTGTCGAGCCGCGCCAGCGTCACGTGCGGCTGAAAGCGCCGCCGCTCCGGCTCCAGCCCGCAGCGCTGCAGCGCCGTCTCGATCTTGCTCTGCAGGTGATCGAGCTGCGGATTCCGCTCCACGCCCACCCACAGTGCCGTACTGCGGCCCGAGCGGGTGAACGTGCCGATCCCGCTCAGCGTCAGGTCAAACCCTGGCGCCCGCAGTCCGGCCAACGCCAGGTCGATCTCTTCGGCGCGGTAGGCCGGCGTCTCGCCGATGAATCGCAACGTGACGTGATAATTCTCCGGCGGCACCCACCGCGCCCCGGGGATGCCAGCCCCAGCCAGGGCCGAAAGCCGGTCCCGCAGCACCCAGGGCAGATCGAGGGCGACAAACAACCTCATGCCATCAACCTCATGCCGGATGCGCCTCATCCAGCAGCTTATCCACAAGTGGCAGCAGCCGCGCAACAATATGTCGAACGCCCGCCGCGTTTGGGTGCATCTCATCCGCCTGGTTCATGTCGCGGATCGTCGCCACCCCCGCCAGGAAGAACGGATCATACAGCACTCCCGGCCGCTGCCCGAGTCGGTCGAACACCCCCCGGAACGCCTTCTCGTAGTCCGGCCCAAGGTTCGGCGGCGCATACATCCCGCTCAGCAGTACCGGGATATGCCGAGCGGCCAGCGCGTCCAGGATGGCCGACAGATTCGCCTCCATATCCTTCGGGTCAACGCCGCGCAGCCCGTCGTTCGCGCCCAATTCGACGATCGCCGCATCCGCCCCGTCGGCCAGCACCCAGTCCAGACGGGCCCGCCCGCCGGCCGAGGTATCGCCGGACACCGCGCCGTCGATGATGACCACATCGCGGCCCTGTGCCTTCAACGCCTGCTGCAACTGCGCCTCGAACCCGTCCGCATGTGCGAGCCCATACCCAGCCGACAGCGAATCGCCCAGCACCAGCAGCCGAATCGGTGCGGCCCCCGCACGCGCGCCCGCAAAGGCCCCAGCATCTGCCGCCCCGCCCGGATAACCTCCCCCCAGGCTCGCGCCGAGCACCAGCAGAACCCACAAGCCCTTCCGTGATGCGCCCCACAACCAATATAGACCGGCAATGGATCGCATCACGCCTGCTCCTCCGCATCCGCCCGGGTCCGTGCCGCCCGGGTCAATGCCACTGGTTCACATCAGAAACCTGCATCTGACCGTGCCGTCCGCCGCCGGGCCGGTCAACATCCTGCGCGGAATCGATCTCGACATCGCCCAGGGCGAGGCGGTCGGCCTCATCGGCCCCTCCGGCTCGGGCAAGACCAGCCTGCTCATGGTCCTCGCGGGGCTGGAGCGGGCCACGAGCGGCTCCGTCACTTTCGCCGGCCAGACCGTCACCGGCCTGGACGAAGCCGCGCTGACCCGCCTCCGCCGCAGCCGCATCGGCATCGTCTTCCAGGCCTTCCATTTGATCCCCACCATGACGGCGCTGGAGAATGTCGCCATCCCGCTGGAGCTTGCCGGCCGGCGCGACGCCGTCAGCCGGGCACGCGCCGCGCTGGATGCCGTCGGCCTGTCGCACCGTCTGACGCACCTGCCCGGCCAACTCTCGGGCGGAGAGCAGCAGCGCGTCGCCATCGCCCGCGCCTTTTCCGCCCAGCCCGACCTGCTGCTGGCAGACGAACCCACGGGCAACCTCGACCACACGACCGGCGCCGCGGTGATCGATCTGCTGTTCTCCCTGCGCCAGCGCGCCGGCACCACCCTGCTGCTGATCACCCACGACCGCGACCTCGCCGCCCGCTGCGACCGCCAGGTTCACATGTCCGACGGCCGCATCGCCGACCCGGACCCGGTGTGCCCGCCCCCCGAATGCCTGTCCTAATGCTTGCCCTGAAGCTGGCGGCACGCGAGCTCCGCGGCGGCGTCCGCGGCCTCTGGATCGTCCTGCTCTGCCTCGCCCTCGGCGTCGGCGTCATCGCCTCGGTGGGCACGTTGCGTGCTGCCGTCGATGCCGGCCTCGCCGCCAACGGCCGTACCCTGCTGGGTGGCGACCTGGAGATCGACGGCGGCTCCCAGCCGCTCCCTGATACGCTCCGCGACTGGCTGCGCCAGCAGGGCGCGCGCATCTCCGACGTGACCATGATGCGTTCCATGTTGGTCGCCCCGAACGGCGAGCGCCAGTTGATCGAGCTGAAGGCTGTCGATGCCGGCTGGCCCCTGGTCGGCACCCCTGGCCTCGATCCTCCGCAGTCCTTGCCGCAGGCCCTGGCGAACCATGGCCTGCTGGCGGAACGGATCATCCTCGACCGCCTCAATCTCCATCCCGGCGACACCGTCCGGCTCGGCACTGCCACCTTCCGCCTCTCCGGCGTCCTGACGCACGAGCCGGACCGCGTCGCCACCGCCTCCATCCTCGGCCCGCGCGTACTCGTCTCGGCCGCAACCCTGCCCGAGACCGGCCTGATTTCTCCCGGCTCCATGGTCCGCTACGCGCTGCGCCTGACTGCCCCCGATCCCACCCGCATCGCCACCGAACTTCCGGCGGCGTTCCCGGGCCAGGGCTGGCGCATCCGCACGCCGAGCGACGCCGCGCCAGGGGTTGGCCGCTTCATCGACCAGACCGCGCTGTTCCTGACGCTGGTCGGTCTGACTTCCCTGCTGGTCGGCGGCATCGGTGTCGCCAACGGCGTACGCGCCTGGCTGGATGCCCGCACCCTGACCATCGCCACCCTGCGCTGCCTCGGCGCCTCGCCACCCCTGGTGTTCGCCATCTGCCTGATCCAGGTGATGGCGCTCTCGACGCTGGGCATCATCATCGGCCTCGCCGTCGGCGCCGTGGTGCCGCTGCTGGCTGCGCGACTTTTGGCCTCGATCCTCCCGGTCCCGCCAGTCCTTGGCGTGTATCCCTGGCCGCTGATTCTTTCCGCGGCCTACGGCCTGTTGGTCGCCCTTTGCTTCGCCCTGTGGCCGCTGGGTCGGGCGGCCCGGATTCCAGGCGGCGCACTGTTCCGCGACGGGCTGGTGCCCGCGGTCGTGCGCCCGGCCCCGGCGCTGATCGTGGCCAACGCGGCCATCGCCTCCGTCCTGATCGCGCTGACCGTCGGCACGGCCTCCGACCGCGCCTTCGCCGCCTATTTCTGCCTCGCTGCCGGCCTGACGCTGGCCCTGTTCCGTACCGGCGCCTACGCCGTCATGCGCCTGGCCCGCCTGGCTCCCAAACCATCCTGGGCCGCGCTGCGCCTCGGCGTCGGCAATCTGTACCGCCCTGGCGCGCCCGCGCCCCTGCTGCTGCTCTCATCCGGCCTCGGCCTCTCCACCCTTGCCGCCGTCGCCCTCATCCAGGGCAACATGCAGCATGAGATCGAACAGCAGTTGCCGGCCAATGCGCCCAGCTTCTACTTCGTCGACATCCAGAACGACCAGCTTCCCCGGTTCGAG
>DASQVN010000096.1:0-10996 GCA_035640755.1 Rhodopila sp. | reverse complement strand
GACGGCGATCAGGGTGGACGGGCGGACAGTCATAGAGCCGGCGAAGCCCATGTGGTGCACCGCGATGCCAACGCCGATGGTGGGGCCGACCATGACCTCGGCGGCCTCGCCGACGCCGCGGGCGATGACCTCGGCGCAGATTGCGTCGGTGCCGATCAGCCCGTTGGGGCCGTGCTGTTCGGTGGAACCGATCGGCAGGATGATGCCGGTCGAGCGCTCCAGATAGCGCTCAACCTCCTGCCAGGTTTGGTGTTGCAGCAGCATGGGGTTTGTTCTCCTTCCCGGGCAGCCAACCGCGTCTGAATGTGAAACGCAACAGCCGGACGCCCGGGTCGGAGCGAAATGATGTGCTCAGTAGAGGCCGGTGCTCAGTGGAACTGGACGCCCTTCGACTTCGCCACGTGGGTCGAGATCGCGTCCATCAGCGGCGGCGAGAGGCAATCGTACGGCTCAAGCCCAAGGTCCTTCAGGCGGGAGCGGATGGCCCCCATGCGCTCGGGCGCGACGCCGGCCTCGATCACCGAAGAAACGAACGCGGCGAATTCCGGCGGTGGCCAGCCCTGTTCACGGAACAGCTCGGGGTGGACGAAGTCGAACCCGTAGAACGGATGCGCCTTATTCTCGATCCGGCCGTACATGTGCACGCCGCACTCCTTGCAGGCGTAGCGCTGGATGGCGGCGGAGGCATCGACAACCTGCAGCTTGTCGCCGTTCTGGGCGACCTGCAGCTTGTCACGCGGAACCACGGCCACGACAGAGAATTCAGCGCCGGCAGGCTTCCAGCACTTGGTGCAGCCGCAGGCATGATTGTAGGCAATGTTGCCATCGATCCGGACCGACACCGGATTCGTTGCGCACTTGCAGACCAGCGTGCCGCCCGCGAAGCCGGGCGACGCGGGTTTCAGGCCGGAGTCGACGGATGGGTGAATCTTGACGCTGTCCGACATTTGCCTCTCCCTGTGCTTTCATGGTGGGTGCTTATTGGTGGGCGACCCCGCGGCGGTGTCGCTGCGCGAGCGTACCCTGTTCCGAGGCGAAACGCCAGAGTAGTTGCGCCGGAGTAGTTGCTCGGGAGCGTGATCGCTGACCTGCGGCCACGGCAGCGGACTAAAACCGGGCGAGCCAGATGTTCTGGACGGCACGGTAGCCGACCAGGGCGATCCCGGCGGAACGGCACCATGCGTCGACGCTGCCGTCGGCGAACAGGCTGTATTCGCGCGTGCGCCAAGGCGCGTGCTGCGGCGTGATCGCGTCGATGTCGCCCGGCACGGCACAGTGCAGCGCGAGATGGGTGATGCCGGGGGGCAGGGATTCGATCAGGTCGCGATAGCCGTCGCGCGCCTGCTCGGGCGGGACCGCGAGGGTGCCGCGGCATTCGTCCGGCAGCGGCAGCCCGGCTGCCTCAAGCGCCGCAACCGTGCTCTCGTAGGAGGACGGGTCGGGCGCAAAGCCGATGCGGCGCGGCAGCACCGGAAACATGCCGAACTCCCGCGCCAGCGCGACATGGCAGTGCAGCAGCTCAGGTAGCATCGCAGCCGCCATGTGCGCATCGAGGTGCGACGGGCGCAGGCCGGCCGCAACCGCCCGCTCAACCTGCGTACGCAGCTCGATCGCCGCCGCCTCGGCCACCAGGTGCCGGCGCAGCGAGCGGACGTCGCGCCAGAAGTACCCGTCCTGGTCGATCAGGCCGGAGGCGGCGCTGGCGGTCGAGATCGGACGCCAGCGGTAGTGCGCCCACTCGCTGGTCAGCGTCAGGTGCACGCCGAGGTCAAGCGCAGGTTCCGCCGCCGCGGCCTCGGCGATCTCGGTGAACCAGGGGCAGGGCACCATGACCGAGCCGCAGGTGACAAGGCCGCGGCGGCTGAGCTCGAGGAACGCTAGGTTGGCGCTGTGACACATGCCAACGTCATCGACATGCGCAATGATCCCGCGCTCTAACCTCCCTGCCTGGAGTCCCAATGCCTGGGCCAGCGGGGAAGATGGGCCAGCCTCGGTCATCCGCGTCAGCGCGATGCCTGCTTGTCAAACACCATGGTGTCGCCGCCGGAGGTGAGCTTCAACTGGTCGCCGCTGAGCTCGTACTGATCGGTCTCCGTCACGACCTTGCCGCTCTTTGCCTTCGCCTGGGTCGGCTTGAAGACCAGTACGCCCGAGGTGTCGTTCGTCTTCTTCTGCGTATACGTGCCCTTCATCTGCCGCACGACGCTCTTGTTCTGCGAGGTCTCGCTGCTCCAGCTCCCGTCGGGGGTGACATTCATGTTGATGACCACGCCATCGCCCATGTCGGCGTGCCAGTTGCCGGCGACGGACTCATCGGCCAGGGCAGTTCCGCCGGCGGCGGCGAGGAACGCCGCGGCGAGAAACGCGGCGGCGGGAACGTGTGCTCGCAAGGCATCCTCCTTCACTGGGACATCCGGTCCGGTTCGGCCGGCCAGTGCGGTGCCAGCCGGTGCGATGAACGCCGCGCCCCAGCCCGAGGTTGCGCATCAAGCGGTTGCGTATCATCAGTCGCTGCGTTCCGGCCGCACGATGCCGTTGCCCACGCGGCACGGAAAATCGGCGGCGGCCCGTATGCCGGCGGAACGTGCCGGGCACAGCGGCGTTGCTGACAGGTGCCGTACAGGGCACAGGCGATCAACATGGCAAGAGAGGAAGCAATGCGTGTTGTCATGGCAGCGTTGACGGTCGGGCTCATCGCTGGGGGCTACAGCATGCCGGCGCGGGCGATTGGCTGCTTCACCGGCGGGCTGGCCGGCGCGGTGGCCGGGCATATGGCGCATCACGGCGTGCTGGGCGCGGTCGGGGGCTGCATCGCCGGACACGAGTACCACAAGCACCAGAAGGCGCGCCAGACCGAGCAGAGCGGGCAGGGCGGTTACTCGTCGCAGAGCGGGTACAGCGACCAGCCTAATCCCGGCACGCAGCGCAACAGCTACTGAATGGGTGCCCTGGGCCTATGTCTGGGCCAAGCGCCCGGCTGCGTAACGAATAAAATTTTGCAGGCGGTCTAATTTTTCTCGTTTCCTCGCGGCAGCCGCGGGCTGTAGCTATAGGCAGAACCGGCCGCGAACGACACGAGTCATGACATGAACACAGCCGCCAACGCCCTGCACCCCAGCGCCTCGCATCCCAGCGCCTTTCACCGCAGCAACAAGATCCCCGCGACCCTGATCCCAGGCGACGGCATCGGACCGGAGATCACGGAGGCGGTGATCCACGTGCTGGACGCACTCGGCGCACCGTTCGACTGGGACACGCAGCAGGGTGGCATGGCCGGGATCACCTCGGGCGGCGACCCGCTCCCGGCGGCGACGCTGGATAGCATCCGCCGCAACCGCCTGGCGCTGAAGGGGCCGCTGACCACCCCGGTCGGGGACGGCTTCCGCTCGGTCAATGTGCGGCTGCGGGAGGAGTTCCAGCTCTACGCCAACCTGCGGCCGGCGAAGACGCTGGTGCCGGGCGGGCGATTCGAGAACATCGACCTGATCCTGGTGCGCGAGAACCTGGAAGGCCTCTATGTCGCCTTCGAGCACTACATCCCGGTGGGCGACGACCCCCACGCGGTGGCGATCTCCTCGGGCGTCAACACGCGTGAGGGCGCCCGGCGCATCATCCGCTACGCGTTCGCGCACGCGCTCCGGCTCGGCCGGCGCAAGGTCACCATCGTGCACAAGGCGAACGTGCTGAAGGCCCTGACCGGCGTATTCCTCGAGGCCGGCCGGCAGGTCGCGAAGGAATACGAGGGCCGGATCACCTGCGACGACAGGATCGTCGATGCCTGCGCGATGCAGCTTGTGCTCAACCCCTGGCAGTTCGACGTGATCGTGACCACCAACCTGTTCGGCGACATCCTGTCGGACCTCATCGCCGGTCTGGTCGGCGGCCTGGGCGCCGCGCCCGGCGCGAGTATCGGCGAGAAGGCGGCGATCTTCGAGGCCGTGCACGGCTCGGCCCCCGATATCGCGGGCAAGGGCATCGCCAATCCCACCGCGCTGCTGCTCGCCGCCGGCCTGATGCTGGACCACGTCGGGCTGGCCGAGCAGGCGAGCGCGCTGCGTACTGCGATCGACACGACGCTGGTGCACGACCGGACGCGCACCGGGGACCTGGGCGGCCAAGCCTCGACCATGGAGTTCGCCAGCGCCGTGGCACAGCGCGTACGGTCGGCAGGGTAGCGCGTCGGCTATCTCCAACGCCCGATCGTACCAGCCGTCCACAGCCTCAACCCAAGCTTGGGCCGCCCGAGGAAATGGAGCATAAACCGCGGCAGGAGGGCGGATCGGATGCGCAGATCAGGCCAGGCACTGGCGGCCGTCGTTCTTACCGCCAGCGCGCTCTTGCTGTCCGCCTGTGGCGACAGCGCCAAGCTGCCGCTGGCGGCCGGCTTCGGACCGAACCCGCAACTGCCGCCGCCCAACCCCACCCTGCTTCCGACGGTCAAGGTCGCACCGGCGGTCGGCTGGCATACCGGCGAGCAGCCGATCCCGGCGCCCGGCCTGGCAGTGAATGCCTTCGCAGCCGGCCTCGATCACCCGCGCAACGTCTACGTGCTGCCGAACGGCGATGTGCTGGTCGCCGAAACCAATGCTCCGCCAAAGCCGGACGACAACACAGGCCTGCGCGGCCTGATCACCCGATGGCTCATGAGGCGCGCCGGCGCGGCGGTGCCGAGTGCGAACCGCCTTGTTCTGCTTCGCGACACCCGCGGCAGCGGTGTGGCGGACATGCGCTCGGTCTTCCTGGAAGGGCTGCACTCACCATACGGAATTGCACTGATCGGCGACCAGCTCTTCGTTGCAGATACCGACGCGATCCGCCGGTACCGTTACCGCACGGGCGAGACCCATATCGACGAGCCCGGGTCTGTCCTCACAGAGCTGCCGGCGGGCCGGATCAATCATCACTGGACAAAGAACCTGGTCGCCAGCCCGGACGGGCGCTTCCTCTATGTCAGCATCGGCTCGAACAGCAACGTCGGCGAGAATGGTCTGGCCGCCGAGGATGGGCGGGCCCAGATCTGGCAGGTCGACGCGCGCACCGGCGCACATCGGAGCTACGCGACCGGCCTGCGCAACCCCAACGGGCTTGCCTTCGCGCCCGGTCCCCAGCCGGTGCTGTGGACCGCGGTGAACGAGCGTGATGCACTCGGCAGCGATCTCGTGCCCGACTACATGACGTCAGTCCGTGACGGCGGCTTCTACGGCTGGCCGTTCAGCTATTACGGCCAGCATGTGGACGAACGCGCGGAACCGCAGCGGCCCGATCTGGTGGCCCGCGCGATCGTTCCGGATTACGCGCTGGGCGCGCATACCGCCTCGCTGGGCCTGGCGATCACCGCGCATAGCGGCCTTCCGCCGCCATTCTCCGCAGGCGCCTTCGTTGGTCAGCACGGCTCCTGGAACCGACGCCCGCCGAGTGGCTACGGCGTGATCTTCGTGCCCTTCGTCCAGGGGCGGCCCGACGACGGCATGCCGATCGATGTCCTGACGGGGTTTCTCGATGCCGACGGCCAGGCTCACGGCCGGCCCGTCGGGGTGGCCCTGGACGGTCACGGCGGATTGCTGGTGGCCGACGACGTCGGCAACACCATCTGGCGCGTCCACAGCGCCGGCCCCTGAGCTCGCCTCCAGCCGCCTCGATCCCAGGCCAAGTCTCGCTGTAACTCCTTCGTGATCTCGATATCCGCGCTTTTGCGGCTGCGGCGCGGCAAACGATGACTATCCTATCTGGTAGTCGTAGGACGGCTCACGTCACAACCATCGGGCGAGAGCCGGAAACCGGCCCCGGCTCGCTCAATCTGCCTTGCCTTGCAGTCGCAATCCAGAACACCGCAGCACCACGAAGGTCTCGATGACAGATGTCAACCCGAAAATCGTACGGGCGATCCGCGACAAGGCCAACCTGACCCGGCAAACGTCTGGACTGACAGATGGACAACAGGGTGACCACTCACGGCCGCCCGAAGCGTCCCAGCGGCACGCACAGCAACCCGGCGACGACTGGCACGGTGATGAGGAGGAGCGGCTGATCGACGGCCGCCCGGACGTGAACTACCCCGCGCTGCTCACCAAGGATGTCCCGGGCGGATAGGATTTTCCCGGCGCGCCTCGCTCGCGCCTCGATGATGACTTGCATCGCCGAGGTCTGTACAGACAGCCTCATCGGCTAACCGCGTCCCGCCATGCCGGAGGGCCGGCCCGGCATTCACGCCTTCGGCAGGTCCCCATGGCCAGCGCCCCAGGAAAAAGAATTGATTTTTGCGCATACCTGTATTACCTGTTGCGCAATCCAGAACGATCTCAGGCCTATACAGGCGTCGACCGCCCTGGTGACCAAAGCCTGCCCAGCCATACGCACAGCTACCAGCCGAATTAGGCTGATATTCCTATAGCATCGCCTTCGCTGTCCCCCTCCGCCGCGCCGATACCAAGCTGTCCGGGAGATGGGCTATGCTGGAACGTCTTGAGCAGCAGACGAGGCTCACTGCCAACCAGTGGAAGATAATCGCCACCGCCAACATCGGCGATATGCTCGATTTCTTCGACTTTTTCCTGATCGGCTACGTGCTGGCGTTCATCGTCAAGGATTGGCACCTCACCTTCGGCCAGTCCGCGACCATCCTCATGTCGGCCGGGCTCGGGGCCGTTCCCGGCGCATTTTTCTGGGGCTGGATGGGCGACCGCATCGGCCGCCGGACCGTGTTCATGCTGACCGCGCTGAACGTCGCACTCGCCACCGGCGTGCTGTGGTTCACGCCCGGACCGGACGGCGCCATCCCAGGCTGGATCTTCCTTTCGTTCTTCCGGTTCCTGGTGGGCTTCGGCAACGCCGGCCTCATCGCCGTCGATATCCCGCTGGTCCAGGAGTTCGTTCCCGCATCAAAACGCGGCTGGGTCAGCGGCCTGACCACCGTCCTGCTCCCCGCAGGCAACATCCTCGGCGCCGTCGCCGGCGCCTGGCTCGCCCCCGTCATCGGCTGGCGCGGCCTCTTCCTGGTCGGCCTGGCGCCCGCGCTGCTCGTCGTGATGATCCGCTACTGGATCCCCGAGTCGCCGCATTGGCTCATACGCATGGGCCGGCAGCAGGACGCAAGGCGCTCGCTCGCCTGGGCCCTGCAGTGCAGCCCCGAGGACATCGCGCTATCGGCGGACCAGGCCGAGACAGCATCGACCAACTGGCGCGAATTGTTCCGCTATCCGCGCAGCATGGTGTCGGTGTGCCTGATCGCGCTTAGCCAGACCGGCGGCGTCGGCCTGTTGATGTGGATCACCACGCTGTTCGTCATGATCCTGCGGATTTCCCCGGCCGAGGCATCCTACCTGATGATCTGGGTGGGCATCCTCGGCGTCCTCGGCAGGCTCGCGGCATCCTGGATGTCGGACGCACTCGGCCGCCGAACCTCCGGGGCGCTGATCGGCTTCGCCGGCGCGTTATTCATGGCCATGGCCGGATATTTCCATGACGCCACCATCGGAACAGCATCGGCCTTCTTCATCCTGGTCATGCTGCAGCGCTTCTTCGGTGACGCCAGCTACGCCGTGATCGGCCCCTATCTCGCGGAAGTCTGGCCGGCCCGCCTGCGCGCAAGCGGCATGGGGTTCGGCTACGGCGTCGGCAACCTCGGCAAGATCATCGGTCCGGTCGGCCTCGCCATCGTCGTCGGCTCCTCGAACTACGTCTCGCCCAACGTCACCCTGGCAGCGGTCTACCCGGCGTTCCTGTTCCTCGCCTTCTGGTACTTCCAGGCGGCACTCGCGTTCCTGGTTCTGGGTATCGAGACCAGGGGCCGCACGATCAATGAGATTGGCGCCCGCCTCGATCAAGGCGCCCGCCAGGCGACGCCGCGCCACGCAGTCCCGCTCCGGCACTGATGAACCGAAATCGAAACAACCTGAAGGACCGATAAAACCCAACAGCACAGGGAGGGCAACACGTCATGTCCGCAACAATGAAATCCGCATCAACCGTCCCCTGGTGGCGGGAGCCGACCAGGGACCAGTGGTACGCCTATACCGCCGCCTGGCTCGGCTGGACGCTCGATGCGTTCGACTTCACCGTCTTCCTGGTGCTGATCGTGCCCATCGCCAAGCAGTTCGACGCCCCCCTCACCTGGGTCGCGCTGGTCGGCACACTCACCCTCTGGATGCGCCTGCTGGGCGCGGTGGCCGCCGGCTGGATGGCCGATCGGCTCGGCCGCCGCACGCCGCTGATGATTTCCATCCTGTGGTACTCAATCTGCAACTTCATCGCCGGCTTCTCGCCAACCTTCCTGTTCCTGCTGTTCTTCCGCACGCTGCTCGGCATCGGTATGGGCGCGGAATGGCCGGCGGGCGCAGCCCTGGCCATGGAGACCTGGCCGACCCGTTCGCGCGGCCTGATGTCCTCCATGCTCCAGAACTCCTGGGCTCTGGGCTACCTCATCTCCGCCCTGCTCTACGCCACCATCTACGACTACATCGGCTGGCGCGGCATGCTCTGGCTCGGCGTGCTGCCCGCGCTCGCCGTCGTCTGGATCCGCTTCTACGTCAAGGAACCCGAGGTCTGGGTCGAGAACAAGCGCCAGCAGAAGGAGAAGGACGCCGAGATGAAGGCGCCCCTGATCGCGATCTTCCGGCGCGACATGCTGTGGAACACGGTCACCGCCTGCCTGTGGATGGCGAGCGGATTCATCACCTATTACTCAACCTTCGGCCTGTTCGCGACCTGGCTCACCAAGGACCTGCACATGTCCGCGGCCGCCGTCGGTTGGCCGCTCGTGCTCACCAACATCGCGACCTTCGTCTCGGCGTTCGCCTGGGGCGCGCTGGCCGACCGGATCGGCCGCCGCTGGGCGATGATCCTGCCCGCCGCGATCGGCCTGTTCATCTCCCCAATCTACCTGATGAGCAGCAACTACACGTTGATCGCGGTTGGCTTCGCGTTGCAGGGTGCCTTCGCGGGCTCGATGTATGGCCAGATCCCCGCCTATATGAATGAACGTTTCCCGACCGAGGTGCGCGCCACGGCCTCGGCCTTCTGCTACCACCAGGGCGCGATCTTCGGCGGCATGGTGCCCTTGGTCCTGACCTACTTCGCCGTCAACTGGGGGCTCGGCTTCGCATTGCCGATGCTGGCCACGGCGTCCGGCGCGATCGTCATCTACTGCCTGTCGCTGCTGGCCTACCCGGACACCCACGGCCAGGAAATCACCGCCGACCTCCAACTGGTGCGGGCCACCGCCAGCGGAGACTGATCCGCCACCACAATGAGCCGAGTGCATGATCCAACCGCTCGGCTCCGCTCCCCGAAACGCTGCGGCCGCGGCCGAAGCGTCCGATGGCGAAATGCGGCACCAACCCGGCTAACCTGCGCCCTGTTCAGTGGACAGGAGAACAACATGCCGATCCCGCAATCCGACGGACGCCTCGCCTTCACCGTGACCTGGGAAGTGCGCGACGGAGAGGCCGACGCCGCCGCCGACATCATCGCCCGGTTCGCGCCCGAGGCGCGCAGGGAGCCCGGACCGGAGCTGCTGATGGTGCATCGCAACGCCAACGAGCCCGCGAAATTCCTGTTCTACGAGGTGTTCCGCGACGCCGCCGCCTTCGAGGCGCATCAGCAGACCCCGCATTTCAGGACAATGATCCTGGAGGAAGCCCTGCCGAAACTGAAGAGCCGGGAACGCACCCAATATACCGTGCTCTAAGCCCGAACCATTCCCGTGATGGCGGCCCCACGGCCGCCATCCACGCCTTCGCCGCAGCAGCCAACGCGCCCGGCCCACCCGGCAGGACCGGTCGCATCACGCCGGCAGCCCGATCCGCAACCAGCACAGCCGCGGCGCGATGACGGGGGAAACGGTCAGCGCGCCCCCGCCTTCGCCTTCTCCAGATCCGGCACGTTGCTGGACGACGCGGCGAGCATCGGTGACTTCGTCACCGCCAGCGCCGCTGCCGCAGCCTCGTTCTCGGCGATCTTCGCCATCACCGCGTCCTTCGCACGCTCGAAATATTCGCGGTTGGTGGCGACGAACTCGCGCGACTTCCTCAGACCCGCCAGATAGCCGTTGATCTCCGGCACCACGTAGCGGGCCACCATATCCCAGCTCCGCATCGTGTTCTCCGGGTTGGCCCAGTCATGCACGAAGCCCACCACCGTGCCGAACCCGCCGGAAATCTCCAGCACCGACTTGATCCGCGCCACAAGATCATCCGGCGTGCCGATCGTCGCCGCGGCCGCCTCGGAAAACGCCGTCTTGTCCACCGCCTCGTCCGGGGTCCTGAACGGCCGCGCGCCCGGCCGCTGCAACGTACCCGCGATGTACTCGTTGTGATGCCGGAAAAGCCCGTCCCGCGCCTCGGCCCGCGCCTGCTCCCGCGTCTCCGCGATATGCCAGCTCAGCAGCACCCGCCAGTTCGCGCGGTCCACCGTCTTCCCGTGCTTCGCCGCCGCCGCTTCCGCGAACCCCCATTGCGTCGGCAGCGCATTCAGCCCCTCCGCCGACAGCGACCCGATCGAGATGATGCCGATCCCATGTTTCCCCGCCAGCGTCATGCCCGACGGGCTGATCTGGGAGGCGACGGCGAACGGCATCTCCTCCTGCAGCGGCAGAAGCTGCAACGCCGCGTCGTTCAACTGGAACCAGTCGCTCTTCACGGTGACGCGCTCGCCGTTGAACAGCCGCCGGATCACCGAAATCGCCTCGTCCTGCCTGTCGCGCAGCAGCATCGGATCGACCCCCAGCGTGTGCGCATCGGACGCCAGCGCCCCAGGACCCGAGCCGAAGATCACCCGCCCGCCGGTCATGTGATCAAGCTGCACGATCCGCTGCGCGACGTGGAATGGATGATGATAGGGCAGGGACACCACCCCCGTCGCCAGCCGGATGCGCTTCGCCCGCTCCCCCGCCGCCGCCAGGAACATCTCCGGTGAGGCGATCATCTCCCACCCGCTGGAATGATGCTCTCCGCACCAGAACTCGTCATAGCCGAGCCGGTCGAGATGCTCGACCAGGTCG
>DASQVN010000095.1:0-4149 GCA_035640755.1 Rhodopila sp. | reverse complement strand
GAAGGTCAGGCGCAACTGCTCACCCAGATGCTCCCGCAGTGACGGTTCCTCGGTGGCGAAGTCATCGATCGTACGGTCGTCGGCATCGAAATTCCTGCGCCCGCCCGCACCGTCGATCCGCCCAGCCAGCACCATGCCGTCGCTCGCCCCGCCGGGGTCGTAGGTTTCCCCATGATCGGCGTCCAGCGGTGCCGCTTCGGCATGGACCAACGTGTCGGAACGGGCGGCCTCCGCTGCATCGAGCGGTCCGACTTGGGGCGGCGCGACCTGATCCAGCGCCGCCCGCTCGGTCAGCGGAAGATCGGGCGTCTCATCCCGCTCCAGCAGCGGATTCCGCTCCAGCTCCTCCTCGACGAACGCATTCACCTCGAGGTTCGAAAACTGCAGCAGCTTGATGGCCTGACGCAGTTGCGGCGTCATGACCAGTGTCTGGCTCTGGCGCAGATCGAGACGGGGAGCGATCGCCATGATCAGCCGATTATGATCCGACGTATCGGGGGGTCAAATGGTTTCACTAGTGTGCATGCAAAAAGCATGCAAGCGCCAGCGCCCTCGGACCGCAAAATGTCAAAGGCTGAACTTTTCTCCCAGGTACACACGCCTCACATCCTCGTGGGCGACGACCTCACCTGGTACCCCCTCCATCAACACCTGCCCGTCATGCATGATGTAGGCACGATCGATGATGTCCAGCGTCTCACGCACGTTATGATCAGTGATCAGCACCCCGATGCCGCGATCCTTCAGATGCTTCACCAGATCGCGGATTTCACCGACCGCAATCGGGTCGATGCCTGCCAGCGGCTCATCCAGCAGGATGTAGGATGGCTGCGTTGCCAGGGCGCGGGCGATCTCCACCCGCCGCCGTTCGCCGCCCGAGAGCGCGAGGGCCGGCGTGCGGCGCAGATGGCTGATGCCAAACTCCGCCAGCAGTTCGTCCAGCATCAGGTTGCGCGTCGCGGCATCGGGCTCGATCACCTCCAACGCTGCCATGACGTTTTGCTCGACATTCAGGCCGCGGAACACGCTGGCCTCTTGCGGCAGATAGCCAATGCCCAGGCGGGCGCGGCGATACATCGGAAGACGGGTGATGTCTGCGCCGTCCAGCGCAATGGCCCCGGTGTCAGGCTTCACCAGCCCGACGATCATATAGAAGGTTGTCGTCTTGCCCGCGCCGTTCGGGCCCAGCAGGCCGACCGCTTCCCCCCGGTTCAGCGTTACCGAGACGTTCCGCACGACGGGACGCCCCTTGTAGGTCTTGCCCACGGCCTGCGCCGTCAGGCCGCCCATCTGGTCGACGCCAAAAGGCCGCTCAGGCCGCGGTTCGCGCATCACGTTCATGGCTTCTTGCCCGCGGCCGGCGCCGGGGGAGAGGCAGCCATCGGGTCCGCGCCGAGCGACTTGTTGCTGGCGTCGTTCGGCAGGACAAGCCCATGCACGCGGTTCTGCGGCGCCGCGACCAGCGTGGCTATGCCTGTCTTCATGTTCACGTTCGCCTCGGCGCCGTTCAGCTGATTCTGGCCGCGCGTAATGTGCACATCGCCGCCCAGGCGCGCCATCCCGGTGTCGATAACATACACGCCCCGATCACCGGTAACGGTATCTGTCGGCGTCCGGACCGACACATGGCCGAACGCTTCGACCCGCTCCAGCTTGCCCGACGATGCCAGCGGGTCGCCGGCGTTCTTTGCGGCAGCCGGGGTCGTGCCGGGCTGCGGGTTGTCCGTTGTATAGGCGACCAGCGTATCGGCCGCGATGCGCTTCGCGTCGCTGGTCACCACCACCGCGTCACCGCGCGCCACCGCCATGTGCCTCTGCGGCCAGTACTCCAGGTCGTCTCGCGCCGTGATAACGTTGTTCGGCGTGGTCAGCTTCAGGTTACGCCCCGTCATGACCATCACGCTCTGGTCCATGTCGTAGGTCGCCTTGTCGCCCTGCGCCTGATCGGTGGCGGTATAGATATGAACGTTGCCCTCGGCCTGCAGGCGATAGATCTCATTCCCTTCCGTCGAGGGATCGCCGGTCAGGCCGGCCGCGGATGCCGACGCCTGCGTCGCACCGCCGCCCTTCTTGCGATACCAGGCGATCAGCCGGTCGGCAGTCACGGTGACATTGTTCCGCACGGCCCGTGCCGCGCCCCGCGCAATCACTTCCTGCTCGGCCTGTCGCCATTCGATGCCGTCCCGCGCGGTGATATCGATCGGGCCGCCATGTGACAGATCAAGCTGCTGAGCCCCGGCCGATTCGCACACCAGGCACAGCAGCGCCGCCCACCCGACAACTTGCCTCAACGTTCGGCTCCGTTCAGCACGACATGCGCCGGTCCGGTGAAATCGATCGCCGTGCCCTTGTCCATCACGGTGAACCCTTGTGCATCCAGCACACCAAAAGGACCTTCGACATGCACCGGTTCTGCCCCCGCCGCCGCCCCAGCCTTCAAATCCAGCGACGCACTGGCCGTGTGCATGACCGTGCCGTCATCGCGATAGAGCGTCACGTCGTTCACGAGGTCGAGGTGATTGAGGCTCTGCAGATACGTCCCATCCCGGGCAGTCAGCATCAGCCAGGTGCCGTTTTCCAGCGTGATATCCCCCTTTGGCAGGGTCAGGCTGATCCGATCCGGCGTCACCTGGCGCGCAGTGGCAGCGGTCAGCGTATACGGACGCCCCTTCTGATCGATGCCGTTGTAGCGCGCATCGATCAGCCGCCCGCCTTCGACCTGACCGGACACGCCTTTCATGGCCAGGCGCGCGCCTGCCGTGGTGGCCTGAATCTCCGGCCACAACGCGATCGAGGCGAGCAGCACGGCCGCGCCAAGCGGCAGCAGCCACTTGGTGACGTTGATCATGATCCGGCGCCGCGCGATCCGGCCCGGCGTCGGGAGCAGCCGCTCCCGCCCACCGCCAGCCAGATATCCACCGGTCCGGCGTTCCGGTCGAACCAGCACGTGTTCCTGCCGGCCGCTCACACCAACCCCGCGCGCAGCAGATCGTGCAAATGCAGGATGCCCTGCGGACGATTCGCCGCATCAACGACGAACAGCGCCGTAATCGGCCGCTCGCGAGCATTCATCGCATGCAACGCCTCAACGGCCAGGGCATCGGCCTCGATCGTGCGGGGTGAGACGGTCATGATCTCCCGTGCCTGACGTTGGAGCAGGTCTGGTCCCATGGCCCGCCGCAGATCGCCGTCGGTGATGATGCCGCACAGTGCGCCGCCATCATCCACGATGCCGAGGCAGCCGAAGCGCTTCTCGGTCATAGACACCAACGCAGCCGCCATCGGCAGATCCGGCGTGCCCAGGGGTATCGCGTCCCCGGTGTGCATCAGATCCCGTACCCGGCGCAGCCGCGCGCCAAGACGTCCACCTGGATGAAACTGCCGGAAATCGGCCGCCGTGAACCCCCGCCGGGTCAGTAGCGCAACCGCGATCGCATCGCCCAGCGCCATCTGCATGGTGGTGGAGGTCGTCGGCGCCAGCCCCATCGGGCACGCCTCGGCCGCGCGGGGCAGGATCAGCGCCACGTCCGCCGCCCGCGCCAGGGTGGAGTCCGCCCGTGCCGTGAGCGCCACGAGCGGCAGCCCGAAGCGTCGCGCATGCGCGACCAGATCGGCAAGTTCCGCCGTTTCGCCGGAGTTGGACAGTGCGAGTACCGCGTCGCCGGCAACGATCATGCCCAGATCGCCATGCGAGGCTTCCGCCGGATGCACGAACAGGGCCGGGGTGCCCGTCGAGGCCATGGTTGCCGCGACCTTGCGCGCAATATGCCCCGACTTGCCCATGCCCGACACCACCACCCGGCCGGTGATGCCGGTCAGGCAATCGACCGCTGCGCCGAAGCGGTCGCCCAAGCCGGCGGCAAGCGACAGCAGCCCGGCGGCTTCGGTGTTCAGTACATCCCGCGCCACCTGAAGGTCGGATACTGCCGCGCGATCAGGAACAGACTGGGTCAATGTCGCTGCATCTTCCGTGTAAGGCGTCGTCTTCGTATGCGCCGCGCCGACACTTGGGGTCAACAGCGGCAAATTATCAAAGGGTTACTTATCCACATAACTATGCCGAAATTGCGGCGATCCGCACGGCAATCGTTCGTTAGTCAATGCGCGAAAATGTCCGGCTGCTCGTAATCCAGCAGATCAAGCCGCGCC
>DASQVN010000094.1:0-6796 GCA_035640755.1 Rhodopila sp. | reverse complement strand
CGCGCCCTCGCGCCACGATCCCGCCGGGCTGCGCGCGCCCGCCGTGCCCGGCTGGCGGCTCCTGTCGGGCCGCGCCCTGCGCCCGTCCGACGCCGAGGCTGCCGCCAATCCGCGCGCCCGCAGTGCGCGGCTGCGTGCCCTTGAACGCCTATCCCCCCTCGTGACTGACGCCCAACAAAAGAGCCTCGACTCATGATCCGCCCGGTAACCGTCGCCACCTTCCTGATGGCCCTTGGCTCTGGCCTGTACGTCTACCAGTCCAAGCACGAGGTGCAGATGCTCGACCGCACCATCGAGCATGCAGTGAAGGACACTGCCGCGGTGCGCGACCAGACGCACCTGATGGCGATCGAATACGCGATGCTGACCAACGCGGACCGGATGCACCAGCTCGCTGATACCTACCTGTCGTTGAAGCCGATCGCGCCCACGCAGTTCACCAGCCTGTCCGACCTGGACAGCCGTCTGCCGCCCGTTGTCGTGTCGCAGCCGCCGCAGCCGCAGGGGGAGACCGCCCCGGCGCAGGTTCCGCTCGCCGTCAGCCAGCCCGCTCCGGTAATCGAGGATAACGCGGACGAGCCCGCTGCCGCCGCACCGGGAAAGACTGAACACGCCGGTGCCGCCGAGGAGCATCTGCCCGAGCCGCCGCGCCCCGCAGCGCCCAAGCCTGCCGCCATGGCCACCGCGCGCCCGGCTGAGCGTGCGGCCGAACATCCGGCGGAACGCCCCGCTGACCGTAGGCCCGCGCCACGCCCGGCTGTGGCCGAGGCTTCGCACCCCGCGCCAGCCGAACCGCATTCCGCCAAGGTCGCCGACGCGCGCCCGACCGAACCTCGTACGTCGCCCGCATCGCGCCCGCCCCTTCAGGCGACGCAGAAGGTCGCAGCCGCCGTGCTGCCGTCGCCCGTGCAGCGCCCGGCGCAGCCCGTGCCCGTTACGCCCGCCGTGGTGCCCGTCGCCGCCCCGTACAGCGGCTCCCTGCTTGGCATGGCGCGCGCCGCCACGCCGGCGCCCCGTCCGACTCCGTTCGCCGCCTACAACGCGAACTGAGGCGCCGCGATGCGCGATCCGTTCGACCCGCCTCCACCCGATTCCCCCGGACCGGACTTCCCCGGACCCTCCGGGGGTGATGCGCTGCCGGCCCGGGCCGCCCGCGCCGGCCGCCTGGCTTACCGCCGTGGCGGCGGACGCGGTGACGCCGTGCCGCGGATCGAGCATGTGCGCGTAACCGAACCCGACCTGCGCCGCCGCGAGGCGCTGGAGAAGACCCGCTCGCGCCTGGTGATCGCCGCCTTCGGCTTTACGGGCCTGTTCGCCGCCGTTCTGGGCAAGCTGGCGCTGGCCACCATCGTCATGCCGCTGCCGCCGCATCGGGTGGAGCGTCCGGTCGCCGAGATCGTCGCCGCGCAGCCGCACGACCCGATCAGCATCGCACTGCCCGGCCAGCGCGCCACCATCACCGACCGCAACGGCCAGCCGATGGCGATCAGCATCAACACGGTGTCGCTGTTCGCCGACCCGCGCCAGATCGCCAACCCCGACGAAGTCGCCGCCAAGCTCAAGAAGATCCTGCCGAGCCTCGACCTCGATCAGACTGTCGAGCGGCTGAAGCGCGACAAGAAGTTCGTCTATCTCGACCGCGAGATCACCCCGCGGGAACAGCTCGCCATCAACGACCTGGGTATCCCCGGTATCGATTTCCGTCCCACCCAGCACCGCGCCTATCCGCTGGGCCGCACCGCCGCACAGGTGCTGGGCGGCGTGGACGTGGACCAGAGCGGCTTTGCCGGCGTCGAGCGCTACTTCGACGAGCGGCTGAGCACCAACTCCGAACCATTACGATTGTCGATCGACCTCCAGGTGCAGGCCGCGGTGCGCGAGGAGCTCGAGGCCGCGATGCAGAAGTTCGAGGCGATCGGCGGCTGCGGCATCATAATGGACGTTCGTACCGGAGAAGTACTGGCAATGGTCAGTCTTCCCGACTACGATGCCAATAACGTGAGGACAGCGCCCGCGGACGATCGGTTCAACCGCGCGGTTGAGGGCACGTATGAGCCCGGCTCCACGTTCAAGCTGCAGACAGCCTCGATGGCGCTCGACAGCGGATTGGTTCACATCTGGGACGAATTTGACGCCTCCCATAATATTTCGATCGGGCGCTTTACGATCTCTGATTTCGAAGGAAAGCATCGCTGGCTCTACCTGCCCGAGGTCCTCGCCTACTCCTCCAACCTCGGCGCCGCCCGCATCGCCGTCACCGTGGGCAGCGAACGCCAGCGCGAGTGGCTGCGCCACATGGGCATGTTCAGCCGCACCGGGATCGAGTTGCCCGAGGCCGCCCGCCCCATCGTCCAGCCGGCGGCGAACTGGAAGGAAATCGTCACCATGACCGTCGGCTTCGGCCACGGTATCTCGGTCACGCCCCTGCACGTGGTGCGCGGCACCGCCGCCATCGCCAACGGCGGCATCCTGGTGCACCCCACCATCCTGGCGCGCGATCCCGATGCCCCGGTTGATGGCGTGCGGGTGATGCAGCAATCGACCTCCGACGTGATGCGCAAGCTGATGCGCCTGGTGGTCACCGACGGCTTCGGCAAGTCGGCCGAGGTGCCAGGCTACTACCCCGGCGGCAAGACCGGCACGGCGGAAAAGGTCGCGGCCCACGGCGGCTATAAGAAGCACGCCAACGTCGCCGCGTTCATGAGCGTCTTCCCGATGAATGATCCTCGTTACGCAGTCTATATGATGCTGGATGAGCCGCACGGCAACAAGAGCACCTACGGCTACGCCACCGCCGGCTGGGTCGTCGCCCCCGCCGCCGGCAAGGTCATCGCCCGCGTCGGCCCGATGCTCGGCCTGCTGCCCGACATCAAGGACATGCCGGCGATCAACGCGTCGCTCGCCATCCCGCTGCAGCCCGGCCGCCCGGCCGGCGCCCCGGCGCGCGGTCCGGCCTATGACGTGAAGGCCATCGCGCCCTCTCCCAAGCCTGCCTTGACCGTGCCGCCTACTCCGCTGCCCCCGGCTATCACACGCCCGCTCCAGGAACTGCGGCGCGAAGCCAGGGCCATGGTGCACAACCCAGCCACGGCCGGCGCGACGGCCTCCGACGTTGCGGATCGCTGACATCATGCGTGCCCTGGCCAGCACCCCGGGCGCCACGTGCTCCCCGGCGTGGGAGGCCGTGGCGCATCTCGACATCGCCGGCATCACCGCCGATAGCCGCCAGGTCGTGCCCGGCGACCTGTTCGCCGCGCTGCCCGGTACGAAAGCCGACGGCCGTGCCTTCATCGCCGATGCGGTCAAGCGCGGCGCGGTCGCCGTCCTCGCGCCCCCCGGCACGGAATGGCCGCAGGGCGTGCCGCAGCGCCCGATCATCATCGACCCCGAACCGCGCCGCGGCCTGGCGCGGATTGCCGCCGTGCTCGCTGGCCCGCAGCCGGAAACCGTCGTTGCCGTCACCGGCACCAACGGCAAGACCAGCACCGTCGAGTTTACCCGCCAGCTCTGGGCCAGCACCGGCTGCAAGGCCGCAAGCCTCGGCACGCTGGGCGTCATGGCCCCCGGCTTCGCACCCGGTGCGGGGCTCACCACCCCCGATCCGGTCAGCCTGGCCGAAACCCTCGCCGGCCTCGCGCGGCAGGGCATCACCCGCGCCGCTATGGAAGCGTCCTCCCACGGTCTCGACCAGTTCCGGCTGGATGGCGTGCGGCTCGCCGCCGCGGCATTCACCAACCTGACCCGCGACCACCTGGACTACCACGGCAGCATGGACGCCTACCGCGCCGCCAAGCTGCGCCTGTTCGACGTGCTGCTGCCCGAGGGCGCCCCCGCCGTCGCACACGCCGACATGGACGCCGAGACGCTGGGCGCCCTGCGTGCCATCGCCCAGCGCCGCCAGCTCGATCTGCGCACGGTCGGCGAGAACGGCGGCCGCTTCCGCCTGCTGGCCACCGCGCCGCGCCCGGACGGGCAGGATCTCAAGGTGCAGGTCGGGACACGTGAGCATACAATCGCACTCAACCTGCCGGGCCGCTTCCAGGCCGACAACGCGCTGGTCGCCGCTGCCCTGGCCGAGTCCCTCGGCCTCGCGGACGCGCTCGACCGTCTGCCGCACCTGCAGGGCGTGCGCGGCCGCATGGAGCTCGCCGCTCGCCTGCCGAACGGCGCCGCCGCCTATGTCGATTACGCCCACACGCCGGATGCGCTGGAGCGGCTGCTGCTGGCGCTGCGTCCGCACACCGCAGGTCGGCTGCACGTTGTCTTCGGCGCCGGCGGGGACCGTGACCGCGGCAAGCGCCCGCTGATGGGCAAGGCAGCGCAATCCCTGGCCGACTTCGTCATCGTCACTGACGACAATCCGCGTTCCGAGAATCCCGCCGCGATCCGTGCCGCCATCCTCGCCGCCTGCCCGGCCGCGCAGGAGATCGGCGACCGCGCCGAGGCGATCGAGGCGGCGCTGAACGAACTTGCCCCCGGCGATGTTCTGGTCGTTGCCGGCAAGGGGCACGAGCAGGGGCAGATCGTCGGAAACACGGTGCATCCGTTCGACGACGTTTCGGTCATCCGGCACCTCGCCGGTGTTGCGGAGGCACGCACATGACCGAACCACTCTGGATGGCCGCCGAACTCGTCGAGGCGACCGGCGGCCGGATGACCAAGCCGTTCAACGCCAAAGGCGTGTCGATCGACACCCGCACGCTGCAGCCCGGCGACCTGTTCGTCGCGCTGTTGGGCGAGGGGCGTGACGGTCACGCCTTTGTCCCCGACGCGCTGGAGATGCGCGCAGCCGGCGCGATGGTGCATCTCGACCTGCCGATTGATGCCCCGCTGCTGCGCGTCGACGACACGCTCGCCGCCCTGGGCCGCCTGGGCGCCTTCGCGCGCGCCCGCTGCGCCGGCCGGATCGTTGCGGTGACCGGGAGCGTCGGCAAGACCTCCACCAAGGAGATGTTGCGCAAGGCATTGTCCCCCTACGGCGCCACCCATGCCGCTGCGGCCTCCTACAACAACCATTGGGGCGTGCCGCTGACACTTGCGCGCATGCCGCGCAGGACGGCGTTCGGCATCATCGAGATCGGCATGAACCACGCGGGGGAGATTGCGCCGCTGTCCAACCTCGCGCGCCCCGACGTCGCGATCATCACGACAATCGCCAGGGCGCACGTCGGCAACCTGGGCAGCATCGAGGCGATCGCCGATGAGAAGGCGAGCATCATGCGCGGCCTGGTGCCGGGCGGTATCGCCGTGCTGCCCGCCGACTCGCCCTGGCTGCCCCGGCTGCGCGCGCACGCGGGCGGTGCGCGGGTGCTGACCTTCGGCACCGACATCACCGCCGATGTGCGCTTGTTGCATGTGGAAGCATCGGCCGGCATCTCGGTGATCCACGTGAATGTCGCCGGTCACACCGCATCGTTGCGCCTGCAGGCCGCCGGCACGCACATGGCGATGAACGCGGTGGCCGCGCTGACCGCCATCGCTGCGCTCGGCCTTGACCCTCGGAAGGCGATCGCCGCGCTGGAAACCTTCCAGCCGCTGGCCGGCCGCGGCGCTCAGCGGATCATCGAGCTGCCAGACGGGCCGGCCCTGCTGCTCGATGAAAGTTACAACGGAAACGGCGCATCGATGCGCGCGGCCCTCGATGTGCTGCGCCTGCAGCCGGCGAAGCGCCGCATCGCTGTGCTGGGCGACATGCTGGAACTGGGCGACGAAGGCCCGGCCGAGCACGCCGCCCTCGCCCCGGCCGTCGCGGAATCGGCGGATCTTCTGTTCACCTGTGGTCCATTGATGCGCGGTCTGTTCGATGCCGTGCCGGACCCGATCCGCGGGGCGCATGCGGCCGATGCCGCTGCGCTCGCGCCGATGGTCGCCGGCATCATCGGCCGCGACGATGCAATTTTAGTGAAAGGCAGTCTCGGCAGCGGCATGAAGCGCATTATCGAAGCAATCGAGGCCGCCGAAGTGCCGGCCCGCCAGGCCGGAGGCGCCTGATGTGGTACACGCTGCTGCGTCCGTTCTCGGACCATTACACCATTGCCAACCTGTTCCGGTACATCACCTTCCGGTCCGGCGCGGCCTGCCTGACCGCGCTGATCATCTGCTTCGTGCTCGGCCCGCGCATGATCCGCTGGCTGAAGTCATTCCAGAAGCAGGGGCAGCCGATCCGCCTCGACGGGCCTGAGCGGCACCTGCTGGAAAAGAAGGGCACGCCGACAATGGGCGGGATGCTGATCCTGTTCAGCATGACCTGCTCCACGCTGCTCTGGGTTGACCTGCGCAACGGCTACGTCTGGGCCGTGCTGTTCGTCACCCTGGGCTATGGCGCGCTGGGCTTCTGGGACGACTACCTCAAGGTCACCAAGAAGAACACGCGCGGCGTGCCGGGCCGCGTGAAGCTGCTGGTGCAGGCGCTGATCGGCCTGGCCGCGGCGGTCTGGATCACCGTCCTTGCGCGCGGGCCGCTGGGCACCTCGTTGACGATCCCGGTGTTCAAGGAAGTCTCGATCCAGCTGGGCATCTTCTTCCCCGTCCTGGCCACGCTGGTGATGATGGGCGCATCGAACGCGGTGAACCTGACCGACGGGCTGGATGGCCTCGCCATCGTGCCGACCATGATCACCGCCTCGGTGTTCACGCTGATCGCCTACCTGGTCGGCAACCGCATCTTCGCCGATTACTTGCAGCTTCATCCGGTGATCGGCGCGGGCGAACTGGCGATCCTGCTGTCATCCCTGGTCGGCGCCGGGTTGGGCTTCCTGTGGTTCAACGCGCCCCCCGCGCGCGTCTTCATGGGCGA
>DASQVN010000093.1:0-3189 GCA_035640755.1 Rhodopila sp. | reverse complement strand
TCGGGGTTTCCGGTTGCAGCCGGAATGTCTGCGTCCGGGTTCGCGGTTCATATGGCCTCTACGCCGCGGACTGCAACGGCTTCGCCGACCGCACGCGACGCAGCAGCCCACCGATGCGCACCGCAAGCCGGGCGAGCGCCGGCGTCGTCGTGGGGCGCAGCAGGCGCCGATCATAGCCCGCGAACCGCCGGTCGTTCTCCGCCAGGCAGATCTCCATTAGCGCAAGCGGACTGAGCTCGGCATCACTGAGCGAAGCGCTGCCGGTCAGGGTGAAGTTGTTGTCGGGGGCGGCCTTGTCGCCGCCATCGATGCCGCGGGCGATGCCGATGCGTTCGCGTGCGAGAAAGATCCAGACCCGGATCACGCGAATTTCGAACTGGATGCGCGCCAGCGGCCCAAGATGCCGGCGGTGCCAGGCGAGCCAGTTGGCGAACAGCAGGATATGGCGCGCTTCCTCCTGGATCACCGGTTCGAACGTATCGACCAGCGCCTCGGGGAAAAAGCCGGAGCGGCGCGCCAGCTCGAACAGGCCGAAGGCGAAGAAGCTGTCGATGCATTCCGAATAGCCGGTCACCAGATAGCCCCATTCCCGGTCGAGCGGCAGCTCGTCAGGCTCCTCGGGTTTCAGCGGAATGCCGTAGCTGGCGACGAGGTGCGACAGTACCTCCTTGTGGCGGTTCTCCTCCCAGGCGTTCTGGATGATCGCCTCCCGCCACGCCGGGTCTTGCAGCGACTCGCCGTAGGCGCGCATGCGGGCACGGGCCTTATTCTCGGTGCTGACCGCGATGTCCCAGATCGGCAGGCTGGTGAGGCGCTGCAGCGCGTCGGGGGCAAGGCGCGGCCATTCGATGACCGAGGGCTTATAAGGATTGAAGGTGTCGCGGAACATCTGGCATGTGGCATCGCGATGAGCGTCCGACCCGATCGGCAGCGGATCGGGATGCGGCCAGGTCCATTCGCGGGCCGTGCGGTCGGCCTGTTCGATCTCGGCCGGTGATGGGGGATCGGCTGGTGAAGGGGGCATGCCGTCTCGGGGTCCATGGTTCCTCGGCGTGGCATGTGGGATTGCGGGGCAGGGTGCAAGGACGGTTGGTTCACGAGCGCGTTTGCGGGGGCCGATGGAAGGGCTGGCTGTGGCGGTGATGCGTCAGGAATGAGCGGCACCGGCGATCTGCTGCTGGACGACCCGCAGGACGTGCTGCGGCGGGTGTTCGGCTTTCCCGGCTTCCGCGGTCAGCAGGAGGCGGCGGTGCGCCATGTGGTCGCCGGCGGCGATGCGCTGGTGCTGATGCCGACCGGCGGCGGCAAGAGCATCTGCTACCAGGTGCCCGCGCTGTGCCGGCCCGGCACGGCGGTGATCGTCTCGCCGCTGATCGCGCTGATGGACGACCAGGTCGCGGCACTGCGGCAGGTTGGGGTGAATGCCGGCGCGCTGCACAGCGAGCTCGATCCGGCGGAGGCGCGCGCCGTCACCCGCGACCTGATCGAGGAGCGGCTGGACCTGCTGTATGTCTCGCCCGAGCGCTTGCTGGGGAACGGGACGATGGAGCGGCTGGCGCGCCTCCGGCTGGCGCTGTTCGCGGTGGATGAGGCGCATTGCGTCTCGCAGTGGGGCCACGAGTTCCGCCCGGAATACCGGGAGCTGGCGCGGCTGCCGGAGGTGTTTCCGGGCGTGCCGCGGATGGCGCTGACGGCAACCGCCGACCCCCGCACCCGGCAGGATATCCTGAGCGCGCTGCGAATGGACGGGGCGGCGGTGTTCGTCAGCTCTTTCCATCGCAGCAACCTGCACCTGGCGGCCGAACCGAAGGTCGGCGAGACCGCGCAGATGCTGGGCTTCGTCAGCCGGCACAGGGGCGAATGCGGCATCGTCTATTGCGGCAGCCGAGCGAAGACCGAGCGGATGGCCGGGAAGCTGGTGGAGAAGGGGTTTCCGGCGCTGGCGTTCCATGCCGGGCTCGATCCCGCGCACAAGAAGGCGGCACTGGCGCGGTTCCGCTCGGGCGAGCCGCTGGTCGTCGTGGCGACGATAGCGTTCGGGATGGGGATCGACCGGCCGGATGTACGGTTTGTCGCGCACCTCGATATGCCGGACAGCCCGGAGGCGTACTATCAGCAGATCGGCCGGGCAGGGCGGGATGGCGAACCCGCCGACACCCTGCTGCTCTACGGCGGCGAGGATGTCGCGCGGGCTCGGCATTGGCTGGCGCAATCGGGGGCGCCCGAATCACGCAAGCGGGTGATGCGCACCAAGCTCGAGGAAATGGTCGCGCTGACCGAGGCAGTGACCTGCCGCACCCGCTCTCTGCTGACCTGCTTCGGTGAGACGCTGGCCGCGGATTGCAGCCATTGCGACAATTGCGACGCGCCGCCGACCACGGCGGACGTAACAACCGAAGCGCAGATGGTGCTGTCGGCCGTCTACCGGACCGGGCAGATCTTCGGCGCCAACCATATCATCGCCGTGCTGCGCGGGGAGCGGACCGAGGGCGTGCTCCGGCACGGGCATGACCGGCTGAAGATGTTCGGCATCGGGTCGGCGCATGCCGCGGGATACTGGCGCGGGCTGATCCGGCAGCTCATCGCGCTGCGCGCGCTCGATGTCGATACCGAAGGCCACGGCGGCCTGTTCCTGATGCAGGAGGAGGCCCGCCCGATCCTGCGCGGTGAGCGGCGGGTGATGCTCCGGCAGGACCGGCCGCGCACGGTGCGCGCGGACCGGCCGGCCCGCGCGGCCGCAGCTCCCTCGCCGGCCCCCGCCGCGGCGGGAGACGACCCGATGTATGAGGCGCTGCGCCTGTGGCGGCTGGCGGAGGCGAAGGCGCAGTCGGTGCCGCCCTACGTGATCTTCCACGACACGGTGCTGCGCGACCTCGCCGCGCTGCGTCCGCGCACACTCGATGATCTGGCGCGGATCAAGGGCGTGGGCGCCTCGAAGCTGGAACGATACGGCCAGGCCGTGCTGGGCGTGCTGAGCGGGCCGGTGCCCGAGGGGCTGGCGAAGCGGGGGTAGAGCAGATCGCGGGAGTGCGGCACGTGCGGGAGCGTGAATCTGCTCTATAAATCAACGTCTAATGCATCTACACGGAGGTTTTGACCAGTTGCATGGAGGCTACCGGTACCGTTTGGCGCGCCGGGTGAGGTTCTCTGCCGAGGGTGAGTTTCAACCCAAAGGTCACCTTTGAGGCT
>DASQVN010000092.1:0-2634 GCA_035640755.1 Rhodopila sp. | reverse complement strand
CTGGGACCCGCTTGCCCGCGTATTCGATGCGTGGGGCTTTGATCGCTGCTTGTGGGGCACGGACTGGACTCGCGCATTTGCTGTCGTCAACTACGAGCAGGCGGTCGAGCCCTTTCTGAAAACCGACCGCCTGAGCGAGACGGAACGGGCCATGCTCATGGGCGGCGCCTGCGCCAAGGCTTATGGCTGGTCACCGCGGAAGGCTTGAAGCGACCACTGCCAATCGGTGGCCAAGATATGCTTTGCAGGGGCGGTCGCATTGGCTGGCCGGCTTGCCCCGTGATTCCGCGTCGGCCAACCTCCGTTCGAGGAGGGATAGCCGATGCGAAACAGCCATAGCGAAGTTTTCCCCATCGCCGGCGCGCTGGGAGCCGAAATTGGCGGCGTGGACGTCGCACAGGATCTCGACGATGCCGCGATCAATGACATCCGTCAGGCCGGTGATGCCGTTGACTGATCACACACCGTTGCCATCAGTGCACGTGACAAGCTCAAACCGCTGCGCTGGTCAGGCAAGACCACGTGCAATGATCGCCACAGCGGCATCCCACAATTGCTCAGTGTTTGCCATTCAGGAACGCCAATGCACCTTTCCCGCCGCCTCGCCCTGTCGGGCGCTACTCTCGCTGCTACCCTAGGCCGCCGCGTCCGCGCCACAACGCCAACCATCCGGGTTGGCGTGCTGACTGATCTGTCGGGGCAATATCGGGACAACTCCGGCCCGACGACGGTTTTGGCGGCGAAGCAGGCAGTGGAGGACTTCAACCCCTCGGCGCACGGGTTCGCGGTTGAGGTCATCGCCGCGGACCACCAGCAAAAGCCGGATGTCGGCGCGGGCATCGCCCGGCAATGGTTCGACCGCGACGGTGTGGATTTGGTTGCCGACGTTAACAACACGGCGATCGCACTGGCGGTGGGCCGGGTGGCAAGCGAGAAGAACAAGGCCCTGCTGATGACCGGCGCGGCGTCGGTCGATCTCACGGGCAAGTATTGCAATCCGAACGCCGTCCACTACGCGCCGGATACCTGGTTCGGCCCGCACATGACCGGCAGCGCGGTGCTGAAGGACGGGGGCAAGGACTGGTATCTGATTGTCGCGGATTACACGTTCGGCCACTCCCTGGAGGATCAGGTTACCAAGCTGATCACGGCAAATGGGGGACGGGTTCTTGGTTCGTCGGCCTATCCGTTTCCGGGTACGACGGATTACTCCTCCTATCTGCTGGCGGCGCAGGCCAGCGGGGCGAAGGTGATCGGTCTGTGCAATGTCGGCGGCGATATGGAGAACTGCGTCAAGCAGGCGGCCGAGTTCAGTCTGGCGAAGCAAGGCGTCCGCATGGCGGCACTGCTGGGCTTCATCACCGAGGTAAAGTCAATGGGGTTGGAAACGGCGCAGGGTCTGCTGCTGCCGGGGATCTTCTATTGGGACATGAACGACCGAACCCGGGCTTTCACCAGGCGGTTTCTGCCGAAGACCCCGGACAACTACCCGAGTGACCTGCATGCGGCCTGCTACTCGGCGACGACGCATTACCTGAAGGCGGTGGCGGCGCTGGGGGTGGAGAAGGCGAAAGCGTCGGGGTTGGATGCGATCAACTGGATGAAGGCGAACCCGAGCGAGGATGATTGCTTCGGCAAAGCGTCGATTCGCGCCGATGGGCGGTTCTTGACCAGGGGATATTTGTTCCAGGTGAAGACACCATCACAGAGCAAGAGCACGTGGGATCTGTTCCACGTGCTGTCCTCGACGCCGGCGGATCAGGCGTTCCGACCGATGGCGGAGGGTGAGTGCAGTTTTATCCGGGGGTGAGAAGGCTGCTGCGGCTCCACAGCCCAAGCCGCATCGACCCAAGCAGCCGCAGTGCACGCGGCGGCAACGTAACGGTACTCGGCCTTGAAAATGCCGAGCGGCTGGCGTTTGGCCCCTCCGCCCGCTCAATGAAGTGCGACTTCGGCACCGACGTGGCGTAACTCTCCCGCTGTGACGACATGAGCACCGGCGACGCGCACCTGCACGATCGGGCCGTCCAGAGTAGCGTTCCACCATTCGCAGAAGCGCCGCAGACGGGGATATGTCAGCTGCGGGTCATCATGGCAACGGTCCATATCCTGCCAGAGAAACGTCTGGACCAGGGTTGGATGGTCTGGCATGCGGTAGAGGATCTCTGCGGTCGTCTGCCGCCAGCCGGTCAGTTGGCGAACCAAGTCATGACGGGTCATTGTTGGATCTCCCTCAATCGGGCCATCGCCACGGTGGCGAACGGCACATCCAAGCGGAGCACGAGCGCCGATGGCCCGCTGTGGCCTTTGCCACACCGCGAGTTTCTATGGCCTTACCGATGGAGTGTGCGGTTTGGCGAACCCGCTATAACGGATTGTCCGGCGCGCAATGATGGCGGCCCAATAGGCTGGCGCGCTGCTGATCCCACTCGATCGGGAACGGCTTCAACAGCGAGGGCAGCCCCAGCCCAGCAGGCTGCCGGCCATCCAAAATCACCTCGATGATGTCCGGTGCGGGTAAGGTGAGGCGAAGAATGCTGCCGACGTAGCCGCGATCGATTTTCTCCTTGGCGGCGATCTCACTGATCGACGCATATCGCCCGGTGTCCAGCAAACGCTTCCAGCGAAATGCCC
>DASQVN010000091.1:0-3502 GCA_035640755.1 Rhodopila sp. | reverse complement strand
GAACTCATCCGCCCTATTATTGAAACATCAGCCCCGAAAGCCGAACAGGACCGGCAACTTTCGGGCGAAGTACATGCGGCGATGCGTCAGGCCGGCCTGTTCGCGATGATGGCTCCCCGGGCGCGCGGCGGGTATGAGCTGCCTCCGGCAGAGTGCATGGAGGTTTTCGAGGCCGTCGCGCGCATCGACCCTGCCGCGGCCTGGAACCTGGAGATGAACCAGGCAATCGCCTGTTATGTCGCGTGGCTTTCCGATGAGGGTGCCGACGACATTTTCCGTGACGGGATACCCGTCATCGCCGGTGCGCTCTACCCGCCGGGCAGCGGCATCCGTGTCGAGGGCGGATGGCGCATCACCGGGCGGGTTCCATTCGGCAGCGGGTGCCACCATGCCGACTGGCTGGCCTTGCCGTTCGTCGAGATGGACGGTGACAAGCCGCGCGTCGACCGCGAAACCGGACAGCCGGTGCCGCTGGGCGCCTTCTTTCCGCGCGCCCAGGCGGAAATCCTTGACACCTGGCACACGCTGGGGATGCGCGGGACGGGTTCGGCCGACTACGCCGTAAGCGACGTGTTCGTCCCGGACCACTTGATTGCATCTGTATGTCCGCTCAGCCGTCCGGCACCCGGCTTCGAGGGACCGCTCTACCGGATGTGGCCGCTCTCATCCCTGCTTGGCGAGTCGATCGTTTCGGTCGGCGTTGCCGCAACCGCGGTCGAGGCCGGAGTGGAGCTCTGCCGGACCAAGACCCCCGCGTACAACGCGACCCCGTTGCGCGAGCAGCAGTTGGCCCAATTCCAGCTTGGCAAGGCGCGATCCCGGGTGGATGCCGCCCGCGACACGCTGCTCTGCGCGGCCGGGTTTTCCTATGACGACGTCAGCCGCAGCGGTGGTCTGCTGTCGTGGCCGGCGAAAGTTCGCATCCAGCTTGCGGCCTGCTTTGCCGCGGAAGCCTGCGCCGAAGCCGTGCGCCTGGTGAACGATGCGGTCGGCACGTCCTCGATCCGCGTGGAAAACCGCTTCGAACGCTGCTTCCGTGATGCCCATACCCTGTTGCAGCACTCCGACAAGTCGAGTGCGCGGTATGCCTCGGCCGGGCGGCTGATGCTGGGACTGGAGAACGACTGGGTCTGGCTCAGCTTCTAAGGAGGTCGTCCAAGGGCCGGGCGGAGGCCGCCTCCTCGGGGTGGGCTCGGGGCTTTGCATGACTTATTCTCATGCTATGCTCCGAGCCATGCCTCTCCCATCCCTGACCGGCCTTCAGGCGTTCGAGGTGGCGGCGCGGCACATGAGCTTCACCCGGGCCGCCGCCGAACTGAACGTAACCCAGACCGCCATCAGCCACCAGATCCGCCGGCTGGAGGAACAGCTTGGCCGGCCGCTGTTCATCCGGCGGAACCGCACGCTGGCGCTGACGCCGGAAGCCCGCGACTACCTGCCGCTGATCCGTTCCGCGTTCGAGGATCTGCGCCGAGCGACCGAGAAGTTCAGGCGCGCGGACCATGATGGGGTGCTGACGGTCAGCACCACGGCCTCACTTGCCACCAAGTGGCTGGTTTCGCGCGTCGCCGCCTTCCAGGAGGCGAATCCGGGCATCGAGGTGCGCATCACCACCTCGGCCCACCTCGTGGACTTCGCGCGGGAGGATGTGGACATGGCGGTGCGCTACGGGCGCGGCCACTGGCCCGGGTTGCGGGCCGAGTGGCTGATGCCGGAGAACCTCTTCCCGGTGTGCAGCCCGGCCCTGCTGAACGGCAGCAAGCCGTTGAGGCGGCCCGAGGATCTGGCGCACCATACGCTGCTGCATACGATGGTTTCGCGCGAGGACTGGCAGCTCTGGCTGACCGCCTCGGGCCTGCCGGCATCGCTTGCGGCACGGCGCGGCCTGGTGTTCGACCAGAGCTTTATGGCGCTACAGGCGGCGGTGGAAGGGTTGGGCGTGGCGCTGGGCCGCAGCCATCTGGTGGAGGCCGATATCGCCGCCGGCCGCCTGGTGGCGCCGTTCGACATCGTCATCCCGCAGGATGCCGGCTACTATATTGTTGCGCCGGAAGAAAATGCCGACCGCCCCAAGATCAAGCTGTTCCGCCAGTGGCTGACCCGCTCGGCGCGGTCCGGCCCCATGGCCTGAACGGAGGGGCCTGAACGGAGGTGCAGCGGGTATCGCTTGGGCGGGCGCTTGACAGGCGGACGGCCGGGACCAATACTTCGCCACATGGCAAAGTATCACACCGCAGGGTTGGACCAGACCTTCGCTGCGCTCGCCGATCCGACGCGGCGCGCCATCCTGGCGCGGCTGGCGAGCCGGGGCAGCGCCACGATCAGCGAACTGGCCGAACCGCACGCAATCAAGCTGCCGACGGTGATGAAGCACCTTGGGGTCCTGGATCACGCCGGGCTGATCACCCGTGCCAAGCGCGGGCGCACGGTGACCGTACGGCTCTCGGATGGCGCGATGCGGGACGCCTGGGATTGGCTGCGACGCCACGAACGCTTCTGGTCCGCGCGGCTCGATCGCCTCGCTGCCTACGCCGAGGAACAGGAGGCTGCGGCACGAAAGGCGGGGTCATGACCAGCCTGACCCTGGTGCGCCGGATCGCTGCCCGCCCCTCTATCGTGTTCGACGCGCTGAGCACGGCGGAAGGCATTGCAAGCTGGTGGGGGCCGGACGCCGGCCCCGTGCTGCTGGCTGACATCGATTGCCGGGTCGGGGGCCGCTTCCGTGTCCGCTTCCGCATGCTGGACGGCACCGAACATGAAAGCACCGGCGAATACCTGGAAGTTGAGCCGCCGCGCCGGCTGGCGATGAGTTGGCGCTGGTTGCATGGCGGCGGCGATACCGGCGAATCGCGCCTTGAGTTCGACCTCCGGCCGATCCCCGCGGGCACTGAATTGACGCTGACCCATTCGCGCCTGCTGACCGAGCAGGCACGCCGCGGCCACGAACAGGGCTGGAACGGTGCGCTCGACAAGCTGGAAAGTCGTTTCAAAAGTCTATCAGGAGGAAACCGCCCATGAGCACGCCGGTTCTCTACGCCCATCCATTCTCGTCCTATTCGCAGAAGGCGCTCATTGCCTTCTACGAGAAGAACGCGCCGTTTGAGCTGCGGGTGCTGTCCTCCGACAACGAAACCGCGATCGCAGAGAAGAACGCGCTCTGGCCGGTGGGGAAGTTCCCGGTGCTGCGCGTGGATGGCAAGACGCTTGTTGAATCCACCGTCATCATCGAATGGCTCGACCGGCAGGCGGCGGGCGGCGAACGGCTGATTCCCGACGATCCGGATGTCGCACTCGAAGTACGGATGCTGGACCGGATCTTCGACAACTACGTCATGACGCCGATGATGGCGATTGTCTTTGACCGCCTGCGGCCGGAGGGTGCGCACGATACGCTGGGCGTGGGCATGGCACGTGAGTTGCTGGACAAGTCATTGGCCTGGCTCGACGGGCGGATGGCATCGCGCGAATGGGCGGCGGCCGAGTGGTTCAGCCTGGCTGACTG
>DASQVN010000090.1:0-3353 GCA_035640755.1 Rhodopila sp. | reverse complement strand
CGGCACCCAGGCGATGCCACGCCGGGCGCGCTCATGCGCCGGGATGCGGGTGATGTCGGTGCCGTCCCAGCGGATCGCGCCGGCGCTGACCGGATGCGCGCCGGTAATGGCTCGCAACAGGCTCGTCTTGCCCACGCCGTTGCGCCCGAGCAGGCAGGTCACCCGCCCCACCTCCGCCCGCACCGAGACCCGGCGCAAGGCGATCGCCGCCCCGTAGTGCAGATCGACCCGGTCCACCTCGAGCGCCGCCTCACCGGCCAAGATAGACCTCCACCACCTTCGGATCGCCGCTCACCCAGTCGATCCCGCCCTCGCTCAGCACGGAACCCTCGTGCAGCACCGTCACCTTCACACCCAGCGCCCGCACGAACGCCATGTCGTGCTCGACCACGACCACGCTGCGGGTCCGGTTGATCTCGCGCAGCAGCACCGCGGTCTGCTCCGTCTCGGCGTCGGTCATGCCGGCGACCGGCTCGTCCACCAGCAGCAGGCGCGGCTCCTGGGCCAGCAGCATGCCGATCTCGAGCCACTGCTTCTGCCCGTGGCTGAGCTCGGCCGCGCGCCGATGCCGATGCTCCGCGAGCCGCGTCGTCGCCAGGATCGCCTCGATCCGGTCGCGCTCGGCCGCGGTCACCCTGGCGCGGAGCGCGAACCAGGGGCGCCGATCCCCGCTCAACGCGAGCAGCAGGTTGTCCCACACGGTGTGCGGCTCGAACACGGTCGGCTTCTGGAATTTGCGGCCGATGCCGAGGGCGGCGATCGCGGGCTCGTCGAGCCGGGTCAGGTCGGTGTCGGCGCCGAACACGACCTGGCCCGCGTCCGGCCTTGTCTTGCCGGTGATCACGTCCATCATCGTCGTCTTGCCGGCGCCGTTGGGGCCGATGACGGCGCGCATCTCGCCGGGCTCGAGCACGAGCGACAGGTTGTTCAGCGCCTTGAACCCGTCGAAGCTGACGGTGACGCCATCGAGGTAGAGCAGCGTCTCCGCCGCGGCCGCGCCGATCGGGCTCATGGCGTGGCCTCGCGCGCGCCGGTCTCCTCGCGCACCGGGACCGGCTCGGTCGGTCGGGGCGCGCGGATCAGCCCGATGAGGCCGCGCGGCAGGAACAGCGTGACCAGGATGAACAGCCCGCCCAGCGCGAACAGCCACAACTCGGGCAGTTGTCCTGTGAACAGCGTGCGGGCCAGGTTCACCAGCACCGCGCCCAGGATCGGGCCGTACAGCGTCCCGCGGCCGCCCACCGCGACCCAGATCACCGCCTCGATCGGGTTGGCCGGCGCGAACTGACCGGGGTTGATGATCCCGACCTGCGGCACGTAGAGCGCGCCGCCGATCCCGGCCATGACCGCCGACACCACCCAGACCACTAGCTTGTAGCTCTCCGGCCGGTAGCCCAGGAACCGCGTGCGGCTCTCGGCGTCGCGGACCGCGATCAGCACCATGCCGAAGCGCGACCGGGTCAGCCAGCGCGCGAGCAGATACAGCGCGCACAGCACGGCGGCACTCGTCAGCAGCAGCCCGCACCGGGTGGCGTCGGCCGCGAGCGGCGCGCCGAGCAGTTCCTTGAAGTCCGTCAGCCCGTTATTGCCGCCGAACCCCATGTCATTGCGGAAGAATGCCAGCAGCAGCGCATAGGTCAGCGCCTGGGTTATGATCGAGAGATAAACGCCCGTGACGCGCGAACGGAAGGCGAGCCATCCGAACACCCCGGCCAGCACCGCCATCAGCACGGCAAAGCCGAACCACTCGAACCCGTGCCAATACCAGGGCAGTTTGCTCCAGCCCAGGAACACCATAAAGTCCGGCAGGTTCGGGTTGCCGTACACCCCCCGCGCGCCGATCTGGCGCATCAGGTACATGCCCATCGCATAGCCGCCGAGGGCGAAGAACGCCGCGTGCCCCAGCGACAGGATGCCGGCGAAGCCCCACACCAGATCGACCGCCAGCGCCAGCATCGCGTAGCACACGTATTTGCCCGCCAGCGCCACCACATATGTCGGCACATGCAGTGCGAAGGCCTGCGGGGTCATCTGGTTCAGCGCCGCAAGCAGCCCCGCAGCACCCAGCACCAGGACAATCGCGATCGAAACCCCCTGATCGGTCCTCATGCCTCCACCGCCCGCCCCTTCAGCGGGAACATGCCGCGCGGATTGCGCTGGATGAACAGGATCAGCAGCACCAGCACGACGATCTTGCCCAGCACCGCGCCGGCCACGGGTTCCAGGAACTTGTTGACGATGCCCAGCGTCAGCGCGCCCAGCGTCGTGCCCCACAGGTTGCCGACGCCGCCGAACACCACCACCATGAAGCTGTCGATGACATAGCTCTGCCCGAGGTTGGGGGAAACGTTGTCGATCTGCGACAGCGCCACCCCGGCGATCCCCGCCACGCCCGACCCGAGGCCGAAGGTCAGTGCGTCGATCCACGGCGTGCGGATGCCCATCGCCGCCGCCATGCGCCGGTTCTGCGTCACCGCGCGCATGCGCAAACCCAGCGGCGTGAAGCGCAGCGCCGCCGTCAGCGCCGCCACCACCAGGATGGCGAACAGGATGATGTACATCCGGTTCCAGGTCAGCGTCAGCCCGCCCCATTGCGCCGCCCCGCTCATCCAGCCAGGCGTGTCCACATCACGGTTGTTGGCACCGAAGACCGAGCGCACGAGCTGCTGCAGGATCAGCGACAGCCCCCAGGTCGCCAGCAGCGTCTCCAGCGGGCGGCCATACAACCAGCGGATCAGCGTGCGCTCGATCAGTACGCCCATGGCGCCGGCGACCAGGAACGCCATCGGCACCGCAACGAGCAGGCTGCCGCCATACAGCCCCGGCAGATAGGCCCGCATCACCTGCTGCACGACAAATGTCGTGTAGGCGCCCAGCATCACCATCTCGCCATGCGCCATGTTGATCACCCCCATGACGCCGAAGGTGATCGCCAGCCCCGCCGCGGCAAGCAGCAGCACGGACCCGAGGCTGATGCCGTAATAGACGCTCTGCACAATGCTCCAGAGCCGCAGCACGCGGTCGATCGACGCCACCGCCGACTCCGCCGCCTCGGCCACCGCCCCGCTGCCGCCGACGGCCGAGAGGATGTTGCGCGCATCCGCATCCCCTCGCGCCCCCAACACCGCGACGGCATCCAATTTGTCCTGCTCGGAACTATCGGGTTTCGAGAGGATCACCGCCGCGCGCGCCTGCTCCATCCGCCGCTTCACCGCCGGATCGGCCTCCTTCGCCAGCGCGCGCGTAAGCCCAGCCAGCGCCGCGGGATCATGCGACTTGAACACCGCTTCCGCCGCCTGCAGCCGCACGCCGGGCTGCGGGTCGAACAACCGCAGCCCGCCCAGCGCGGCATC
>DASQVN010000089.1:0-5295 GCA_035640755.1 Rhodopila sp. | reverse complement strand
ACCCAGCCCGACATCAGCCCCTTGCTGACCGCGATCAAGACCGCCCTCGGCGACCGCGTCGCGGACGTGCGTGCCACCGCCCGCCTGTCGGAAAGCGCCGTCGTCCTCGCCGCCTCCGGCAAGGGTCCTGACCTGCAGATGCAGCGCCTGTTGCGCCGCGCCGGCCGCACGGCTGCGCCGGTCAAGCCGGTGCTGGAGGTCAACCCACGCCACAAGCTGATCGAAACGCTGTCTGCGAAGATCGACGACACCGCCCTGATCAACGACGCCGCCATCACCCTGTTCGACCTTGCGCTCGTCCAGGAAGGCGACCTCCCCACCGACGCCACCACCTTCGCCCGCCGGGTCACCACAATGCTGGCCAACAATCTCGGATCGTAACAAACGGTACGGCCACTCTCCGTCACGGCCGTCCTCTCTTCGTCATGGCCGGGCTCGACCCGGCCATCCACGCACCGGCGGTGCCGCAACGAAACCCACCCCGCCCCAAACAAAAAAGCACCACCAGCAACTGGCAACATCCCGCCGACTAGGCAAAACTCCCCCCCAACACTCACCAAGGGGACCCACTGCCCATGCTGGACCAGACCCTCAACTGCATCACTGACTCCCCCGAAGGCACCACCCCGGTCCACCCGGTCCGCCCTGGCGATCTCAGCCAATTCCTCGCCTCACTCGCGCCCGCCCAGGCCAGCTTCCTCCGTCACACCGACTTCGCCGCCAAACCCGGCGAGTTCCGCCTCCTGCCCGGTCCCGATGGCATTGCAGCCGCTGTCCTCGGCCTTGGCACCGATGCCTCCCCCTTCGTGTTCGGCGACCTCCCCGCCCAGCTCCCCGAGGCGATGACCTGGCGCCTCGAGCCTGGCCACTACGACCCCGCAGTCGCCGTCCTCGGCTACTGCCTCGGCGCCTACCGCTATAGCCGCTTCCGCGAGCGCGCCCGTCCACCCGCCCGCCTCTTCGCACCCTCCGGTGCCGAAACAAGCCTGCAACAGGCCGCCGCGACCTGGATGGTGCGCGACCTGATCAACACCCCCGCCAACCTCCTCGGCCCGGCCGAGCTCGCCGACTTCACTGCCGCCCTCGCCCACCGCTACGGCGCCGCCGCCCGCATCACCGCAGAGGACGAGTTGACAACCGCCTACCCCACCATCGCCGCCGTCGGCCAGGGATCGGACCGCCCGCCGCGCGTCGCCGCGTTCCACTGGCGCGGCAGCAAGGCGCACGAATCATCACCTCTCGTGTCACTGTGTGGCAAGGGCGTTTGTTTCGATACCGGTGGTTACGATCTGAAACCATCCGCCGGCATGCTCCGCATGAAAAAAGACATGGGTGGCGCCGCCACCGTGCTCGGCCTCGCGCGCCTCATCATGCAGGCCGACCTGCCGATCCGCCTCGCGGTGCGCATCGGCTGCGTCGAAAATTCGGTGTCTGGCTCTGCGATGCGCCCCTCCGACGTGATCCGCACCCGCGCCGGCCTGACCGTCGAGGTCGGCAACACCGACGCCGAAGGCCGCCTCGTGCTCTGTGATCTGCTTGATGAAGCCTGCGAGGAAACCCCCACCCTGCTGATCGACTGCTCCACCCTGACAGGCGCCGCCCGCGTCGCCCTCGGTCCCGACCTTCCCGCGCTGTTCTGTAATGATGATGCAATGGCCGAGGCCCTGCTGCACCACGGCAACATCCATCACGACCCGCTGTGGCGCCTGCCGCTCTGGGGCGGCTACGACGACTGGCTGAAAAGTTCGCTCGCTGATGTCAACAATGTTTCCTCGAAGCCCATGGCCGGCGCCATCATCGGCGGCCTGTATCTGCAGCGCTTCATCAAGCCCGGCATCCGCTGGATGCACATCGATCTCTATGCCTGGAACGATCAGTCCCGCCCCGGCCGCCCCGAAGGCGGTGAGGCCATGGGTATGCGTGCCCTGTATGAATTTGCGGTGTCGGAATTATCTGGGACGTAAACCGTTAATTTTCACGCTATCGTGAAAAATTGGATCGCAAATCGCAATAAGGTTGACTTCGATCTGTAATTTTTGTAGGAGTCCGACAGTGGGGCGACCACTCACGGTCCTCCCTCCTGTGAAAGGACATGACGTGGCCAGCGCTCCCAATCCGATCTCGGACGCCCAGGTCAGCCTCCTGCGCGACACCATCGTCGCGCTGGTGCGCAAGGACGGGGCCGATCTCTCCGCCCGCCAGCTCGGCGTCTTCCTGACCTGCTACACGCGCGAAGGTGGGCACACCGTCCGCGGCCTCGCCGCCGACCTGAACGTCTCCAAGCCCGCCATCACCCGCGCCCTCGACCGCCTGAGTGAGCTTGATCTCGCCCGCCGCAAGGTCGATCCACTCGACCGCCGCAGCGTGCTCGTGCAGCGTACCCCGCGCGGCGCCGCCTTCCTGCGCGACCTGCGCGGCGTCATGCTGGAAGCCTCCGGCCACGGCAAACGCACCCGCCGCGCCGCCTGAGCAAGAACTGCAGCCGAAAACGACCCTGGCCCCAGTCGTCCGATCCTGCCGACCGATCCGGCTGCCTGCCCAAACCGGCAGGCGCCTCTCCCCGTCACCGCCCGCGCTAGCCGCCCTTCACACCCCCCGCGGTCAGCCCGGCCACAATCTCCTTCTGCATCAGCAGCGTCAGCAGCAGCACCGGCGCCGTCACCACCAACGCCGCCGCGGCCAGTGGCCCCCAACTGATCTGCTCGAACGTCAGCACATTATACACCGCCACCGGCAACGTCCGCGTCGCCCGCCCCGCCAGCACGACGCCAAAGGTGAAATTGTTCCAACTGAAAATGAACGCCAGAATCATCGCGACCGTAATGCCGGGCCGAGCGAGCGGCATCGCCACGTGCCGGAACGCCTGCCAGATCGTCGCGCCATCGACCAGTGCCGCCTCCTCCAGCTCATTCGGCAAGCCTTCGAAGAACCCGATCATGATCCACACCACGATCGGCACCGTGATCACCAGATGCGTAATCACCAGCGGCGTCAGCGTGCCGACCAGCCCGAGCCATTGAAACAGCAGAAACAGCGGGATCAGGTAGGAAAGCCCCGGCGTCACCCGAGCCACCAAAATCAGCACCGCCGCCTTGGTCGCCCTCGCCTTGGCGATGCCATACCCCGCCGGCACCCCCAGCAAAAGCGCCAACCCCGTCGCTCCGAACGACACGATCACCGAGTTGATCGTATAGGTCATGAAGTCGTTCTTCTCGAACACATCGACAAAATTGGCGATCGTCGGCGGGTTCGGAATGAATACGGGCGGGTACGCGGTATTGTCCGCCTCATTCTTGAACGCCAGCGACAGCATCCACAGGAAGAACAGCACGGCCGGCGAAACCAGCACCAGCACCGAGAAATACAGCCCCACCCGCCCCGTCAGGCGCCGCAGCCGATACCAGAAGGAGGACCGGCGGCTCATTGCCACACCTGCTTCTGCCGCACATGCAGCAACAGCATACTGATCACCAGGATCAGCACGAAGAACACCACCACCATCGCCGACCCGTACCCCAGGTCGTAATACGCGAACGCCGTCTGGTACAGCAGGATGTTCAACGTCTCGCTCGACGTTCCCGGCCCGCCCAGCGTGATCACATAGATCGTGTCGAACGCCTTCAGCGCATCGATCATGCGGATCACCGCCGCCACTACGATGAACGGCCAGGCCAGAGGCAGCGTAATGTGCCGGAACATCTGCCACGCGCCCGCTCCGTCCAGGATCGCCGCCTCGTACGGGTCCGTCGGCAGGCTCGCGATGCCGCCCAGCACGATCAGCATCACCAGCGGCGTCCACTGCCAGGTTTCCACCATCACCAGCGTCGGGATGACCGTCGTGCTGTCATACACCCAAGTCGACGGCGGCAGCCCAAGCAGCGACAGCAGATAGTTCAGCACCCCCAGTTGCGGGTGAAACATCATCGTCCACACCAGGGAGATCGCCACCGGAGTCGCCATCATCGGCAACACGAACACCGTCCGCGCCAACCCGCGCAGCCGGAACTTCGCCGCGAAGCACACCGCCGCCCACACGCCCAGCGCGACAGGCGCCACCACCGAGCCTGCCGTGAATACGAGCGTCCGCACAATCGCCCAGAGGAACCGGTCGTCTCCCAACATCTTCGCGTAGTTCGCCAGCCCGACAAACGGCGTCGCGCCCGACACCTTCCAGTCGTGCACCGACATGAACAGCGTGAACAGCCACGGAAAGACGATCACTACCGCAACGACAACCGCCGCCGGCAGTGCGAACAGCCAGTACCGGCGCGCGTAGTTTCGCCCGGTTCGCCGGGCAGCCAGGCCGGCCGATAGGGTGGAAGCGCTCATGGGCGGACGGATATCTCTCCTGCGGCGGGCCGCGCGACGGCCCTTGAACCTCACCGTCCCTTCATCGACGCTGCGGCTCCGATGCAAAACCCAGGAGCACACGCCATGGCCGAAGCCGAAATCGCCGCCTGGCTTGCCAGCCAGCATACCGCAATGATCGACCTGCTGCGCGAGATGGTCGATATCGACAGCGGCAGCTACAACAAGCCCGGTATCGACGCGGTCGGCGACGTCGTCCGCCGTTTCCTGGAGAGCCACGGCCTGACCGTCCAGGTGATCCCGCAATCACGCCATGGTGATTGCCTCCGCGCCACGATCTCCGGTCAGGACGCCTCCGGCAACAAGGCCGGCAGCATCATGCTCATGGGCCACCGCGACACCGTCTTCCCTGACGGCGAGGCCGCCCGCCGCCCCTTCGCCATCCGCGACGGCATCGCCTACGGCCCCGGTGTCGCCGACATGAAGGCCGGCCTGGTGATGAACTGCTTCATCCTCGCCGCCTTCGCCAAATTCGGCGGCGCCCCCGCCCCGCTGGTCGGCCTGTTCACCGGTGACGAGGAAATCGGCAGCCCCGAAGGCCGCGCCGTCATCGAGGCCGAGGCCCGCAAGGCCCGCGTCGTCTTCAACAGCGAACCGGGCCGCGTCTCCGGCAACGTCGTCACCGGCCGCAAGGGTGGCGTGTTCATGCACTTCCGCATCACCGGCAAGGCCGCCCACTCCGGAGGCAACTTCCAGGCCGGCATCAGCGCCATCGAGGAGCTGGCCCGCAAGGTCCAGGCCATCCACGTCCTGACCGACCTCGACCGCGGCATCACCCTCAACGTCGGCCTGGTCAGCGGCGGCCAGAGCGTCAAGACCGTCTAGCATATTGCACACGGGCGGGATACGCCGGGTCCATGCTCCAGACCCTGCGCCAGCCCGGCATACGCTTAGAGTGGAAGCCCGGCGTCAAATACGGTGTGCTCT
>DASQVN010000088.1:0-3825 GCA_035640755.1 Rhodopila sp. | reverse complement strand
TTGCTCCCGATGAGCCGTGAAAAGCGATTTCATGCGATCTGCTGGTCTGGCTGCTTCGCCTTGTTGCGTTCGCAAGGATCGGGGATGATCGCGGTCCGGAGTCTGACGAGAGGCTGCCGCAAGGTAACTTGAAAGGAAATGTCCATGCTGTTGTCCCGACGTGCCGCGCTGACTTCCGCCGCGGCATTGTCTGTGCCTCGTTACGGTCGTGCGGAACAGCGGCCGGTGATCCGTATTGGCGTGCTGAACGATCAGTCCGGCCCGTACCGGGATGACGGCGGGCCGACGGGGGTGGTATGCGCCAAGCAGGCACTGGTCGACTTCGGCATCTCGGGGAAAGGCTGGGACGTCGAGGTTCTGTCCGCCGACCACCAGAACAAGCCAGACGTCGGCGTCTCCATCGCTCGGCAGTGGATCGATCGTGACGGGGTCGATGCGATTGTCGATGTGCCAACATCCTCGGTCGGGTTGGCGGTGAACACGGTGTGCCGCGAGAAGAACAAGGTCTATCTCAATTCCGGAACCGGATCGTCCGACCTGACCGGGCCGCAGTGTTCGCCGAACACGATCCACTGGACGTACGACACCTACATGTTGGGTCGTTCCACGGGCGGTGCGACGGTGCGGGAAGGCGGGGACAGCTGGTTCTTCATCACCGCGGACTATGTGTTCGGGCAGACGCTGCAGCGGGATACATCCGCCATCATCCAGAAGATGGGCGGCAGGGTGCTGGGCAGCGTCGCGTATCCGTTCCCGGAGACGACTGATTTCTCGACGCACCTGATCCGCGCACAGTCGTCGGGGGCGAAGGTGCTGGGGCTGTGCATGGCGGGCGCGGATACCGAGAACTGCATCAAGCAGGCGCGTGAATTCGGCGTTGCCCAGCAGATGAAGCTCGCCGCGCTGCTGATCCAGGTGCGCGGGGTGCGGGCGCTGGGGTTGGACGTGGCACAGGGGCTGCGCTGGAGCGAATCCTACTACTGGGACCTGAACGACCGGACGCGCGCATGGAACGACCGGGTGAAGAGCAAGACGCCGAACGGGGTCTGGCCGAACATGACGCAGGCGGGCGACTATGCGGCGACGCTGCACTACCTGAAGGCGGTGGCTGACATGGGGGTGGCAGCGGCGAAGGCGGACGGACGCGCGGTCGTGGCGCGGATGAAGGCGATGCCCACCGACGATGACTGCTTCGGACCCGGCAAAATCCGCGAGGACGGGCGGGCGCTGCACCCGGTGTACCTACTCGAGGCGAAGAAACCGTCGGAGAGCAAGCAGTCCTGGGATGTGGCGAAGGTGGTGACGGCAACGCCGATGGAGGAGGCGTTCCGTCCGCTGAACGAAGGCGGCTGTCCGCTGGTCAAGAGCTGAGCTGGGTGTCAGCGGGGCACATCACCCTGGAGCATGACGCGGTAGAGATACCGCGTCTGGTCCATGCCGTAGTCACCGTTCGCCTTGTGCAGCAGGCAGCGGTTGTCCCAGATCACAAGGTCGCCAGGCTGCCAGTTGTGGCGGTACTGGAACCGGTCGGCGGTTGCGTGTTCCAGGAGCCTCTCCAGCAGCGGCAGAGCTTCCTTGTGGTCGAGGCCGAGAATGCCCTCGATGCGGATCGGGTTGATGTAGATTGCCTTGCGGCCGGTCTCAGGATGGGTACGAACCACCGGGTGCAGCACGGCGTTGGGGATGCGTTCCTTGTTGGCATCCGACAGGGACATCAATTTTCGGGCGCTGTGGCTGCTCTGGTAGACATGGATAGCGAGCAGGCTGCCGATGCGGGTCCGGATGGCTTCGGGCAGGGCATCATAAGCCTCTGCCATGTTGGTGAACTGGGTGTCGCCGCCCCGGTCGGGCAACGTGACGGCGTGAAGCACGGTGGCCTTGGGCGGGCGGGCGTCGTTGGAATGGTCGGTGTGCCAGCCCTCGCCTGGGATGTAGCGAGTTCCGTCGGGAAAACGGTCCTGGTTGGAGATGGTGTGGATCTCCGGGCACTCGGGCAGGGCGAAGCGGGTGTTGTGCTGGCGGAAGATGGTGCCGAACAACTCGACCGCGGCGACCATCTGGCGGGGCTGCAGGTGCTGATCGCGAATGACCAGGACGCTATGGCGCAGGAACGCCTGGTTCAGGGCGGCACGGGTTTCGTCAAAGGCAGGGCGGGCCAGGTCGAGGCCGCGGATCTCGGCGCCGGTGTGGCTGGTCAGGGGGGTGATCTGCATGGCCGGTTGCCTCCTGTGGTTGTCACGCTAGCGCGGCGTGGGCATCGCGTCACGACCGGGCGGGTTGCGCTGGTGCTGTCGGTGACTTGATTGGAGCATGGAGGTGGCGCGATGGCCTGGACGGACGACGATGTGAAATGGATGCGTCGGGCGATCGGCCTGGCGCGGCAGGGGGCGGTGAAGCCGGGAAGAAACCCGATCGGCTGCGTGATCGTGCGGGATGGCGTGGTGCTCGGCGAAGGCTGCAACGAAGTGGATCAGCGGCATGATGCGACAGCGCACGCCGAGATCGTTTCGATCCGGCGGGCCGGAGAGAAGCTGCGCTATCATGAGCTGCGTGGCGCGGCGCTCTATTCAACGCTGCAGCCGTGCGGGATGTGCACGATGGCGTCGATCTGGGCGAAAGTCGGACGAATTGTCTACGGCGCTGGGCGGGATGATGTGCACCGGATGTATTTCGAGGACCGCCATTTGGACACGGTGGATTTCATCCGGGATGCGTTCCGGGACGATCTGGCGCTGGAGGGTGGATTGTTGGCGCGGGAGTGTGCCGGACTGTATGTGCCGCCCGATGCGGATGTGCCGGAGGAGGAGCAGTTCAACCGGTAAGGGCCGCCGGGCGGCCTCAGCGCGCACCGAAGATGGCGCTGCCGACGCGGACCCAGGTGGCGCCGCGGGCAATGGCGATTTCGAAATCGGCGGACATTCCCATCGACACGATAGGTAGGCCATGCCGAGCGGCGCGGCCGGCGAGCCATTCGAAGTGGGGACTGGGGTCCTCATCCAGCGGCGGGACGCACATCAGGCCTTGCAGGGATGCGCCGAAGCGATCCTTGCAGTCGTTGATGAAGCTATCGGCGTCGTCGCGGGAGATGCCGGATTTCTGCGGTTCGGCGCCGGTGTTGACCTCGATCAGCAGGGTGGGGCTCCGGCTCTCCTTGGTAATGGCGGCGGCGAGCGCATCGGCGAGGCGGGGGCGGTCGAGGGTCTCGATCACGTCGGCGATGCGGATGGCATCGCGGGCCTTGTTGGTCTGCAGGCCGCCAATGATGTGTAGGCTGAAATTGTGAACCGGGCGGAGGGCGGGGAACTTGGACGCAGCCTCCTGCACGCGGTTCTCACCGAACACGGTCTGGCCAGCGGCGAGTGCTTCTTGCACTGCCTCGGCGGGCTTGGTCTTGGAGACGGCGACCAGGGTGATGTCCTCGGGGCGCCGGTTCGCCTTGAGCGCAGCCTCGGCGATGCGGTCACGGACGCGGCGGAGGTTCTCGGCGATGCTGTCGGTCATGGGGTGTCGATCAATGGACGGTCAATCATAGGCCGCATACTGTTTTTCCTCCACCAGGGGGGAGCCGAGGATGCGGTTGACGTCCCGCTTGATACGGCCGCGTTCGTCGTTTTCGCGATAGACGGCGCGGGCGAGGCCGACGAAGGCCGGGCCAAAGTCGCCGGCGGCCTCGTGGCGGCGAAGCTGATCCTCGATGTGCCAGAGGCGGGTATTCACGGCGAGCAGGTTGGCTTGGTGCTCGGGCAGCGGGCGCGGCGCGGCGCGGGCGGCGCGTTGCAGAAGATCCAGTTCGTGCCAAGCGTTGGCGCGGGCGTCCGGTGCGGT
>DASQVN010000087.1:0-7485 GCA_035640755.1 Rhodopila sp. | reverse complement strand
GCCGGATCCAGCAGCATCAGCCCGTGCTTGTAGTCGGTAATGAAGATTCGCCCGTCACGGTGGATCTTCAGTCCGTTCGGCCAGCCATCATACTCGCTGATCAGTTCCCAGTCGCCGGCTCGGTCAATCCGGAACACACGGCCGAATGGGATATCGGTGACGTAAAGACGGCCTTCGCGATCGAAGGATGGTCCTTCGAGAAAACTGTCGATTTCGAGCACGTCGCGGTTGGCGTCAGCCCAGGCCGAACGCCTCAACTTGCGAAAGCGGTCCGGCAATCGCGTGAAGACGGTCGTCTCGATCTGCCGTGGCGGCGCAAAGAAGCTCATTGAGATAGCTCCTCAAATTGAACAGGTTTGCGACGCATGGTTTGGGGACACCGCTGCGCCGCAAACCGACTGTTCAAACGTTATCCAGGTGCAGCACGGCCGCTGTGTTTGCGCGCACTTGTCGGGTGAGCGCGGCATCGTTGATCAGCGATTCGCCATAAGACGGGACTATTTCTTTCAGTCTGGAGAGCCAGCAATCCACTGTCAGCTTGTCCTTGAAGCAATTTTCCAGCACGCGGACCGCGATGGCCGCGGCCGTGGAGGCGCCCGGAGATGCGCCCAGGAGCGCCACGATCGACTTGTCTTGCGCCACCACGAGGTCGGTGCCGAATTCGAGCTCACCCTCCTGGTGCCTGAGCCATCCCTTGCTCTCATGCGGCTTTATGGTCACCACGCGCTGCCCGGCGACAACCTCTTTCCAGTCCTTCTTCATGGCGCGCGGAATGAACTGCTTGAGGCTCGCGAACTGCTGGCTCGAGCTCTGCAGGACCTGGCCGATCAAATATTCAGCCCAGCGGACATTGTCGCGTGCGACGTCAAGCAGCGGAATAATGTTATCGAAGGTCAGCGACGTGAACAGATCCTTCAGTGCGCCATGCTTGAGGAAACGGGTAGAAAAGCCCGCGTAAGGACCGAACAGCAGCGACTGTTCGCCGCCTATGATGCGCGTGTCGAGGTGCGGCACCGTCAACGGCGGAGCACCGTCGGATGCCTTGCCGTAGACTTTGGCGTGGTGGCAATGGCTTACCGCGTCAACATCGCAGCGCAGAAAGATGCCGCTGACGGGGAATCCGCCGTAGCCTTTGCCTTCGGGGATCTTCGATCTCTGAAGCAACGGCAGGGAGCCGCCGCCTGCTCCGATGAAGACGAATTTGGCCGACAGGGCTGCGACACTGCCGTCACGGACGTCCTCGATCGAGACGCGCCAGCGCCCGTTGTCCTCGCGGTCGAGGCCAACGACCTTCCGATTATAGTGAACATCGAAGCCAGGCTGATCGGACAGATGTTTGACCAGCAGATGGCTTAGCGCGCCATAGTCGACGTCAGTGCCGGTGATGATGCGGGTTGCCGCGAGCGGCTCTGCGTCGTCCCGCCCGTCCATGAGGAGCGGCGCCCACTCGGCAATTTTGCCGCGGTCTTCGCTGTACTCTATGCCATGAAAGCAGTGGTGCGCCGACATCTCTTTGAAGCGCTGACGCAGGAACGCTACATTACCAGCCCCCCAGACGAAGCTCATGTGGGGGCAGGGATGGATGAATGCGCGCGGGTCGGGGATCGCGCCCTTGTTGACCAGGAACGACCAGAACTGGCGCGATACGTCGAATTCGGTGTTGACCTCCAGCGCCTTGGAGATATCGACGCTACCATCGTTTCGCTGTGGCGTGTAGTACAACTCGCAGTTGCCAGCGTGGCCAGTTCCAGCATTGTTCCAGCCGTTGGAACTTTCCTGCGCGCAGTCGTGCAGAGTTTCAAACATAGTAATGGTCAGCGCCGGCTCTACTTCCTTCAGAAGCATGCCAAGTGTTGCACTCATGATACCGGCGCCAACAAGAATGACGTCCGGCTCGGTTCCGTTTGGATTTCCCATCATACAAACCTCCTGATCCCGCACTATCCTTGAGGGAAGGCATTGAGTGGTATTTTTAGGTAACGGCGGCCATCATCTTCCTGCGGCGGCAATCGACCTCCCGCTATATTCACCTGTAGGGCCAACAACATCAGATTGGGCAGCGGAAGGCTTTGATCCCGCTCCGTCCGTAATTTGACGAATTCGGTTTCGTCACAGCCCTGCAAATGTTGATTGTGCGCCTTCTGCGCGGCAACAGTGCTTTCCCAACGCGCCTCGCGGGAGTTTGGGCGGTAGTCGTGCCCGGTGAACAGACGGGTGTCGTGCGGCAACTGCAGAATCCGTTGAATGCTGTGCCAAAGCTGCCGCGCATCACCGCCGGGAAAATCAGCGCGTGCCGTCCCTGAGTCCGGCATAAACAAAGTATCGTGCACAAAGGCCGCATTCCCCACCAGGTAAGTGACCGAACATGGGGTGTGACCGGGCGAAAGCATTACGCTTGCCGGCATTTTGCCGATGGCGAAGTGCTCTCCATCGGCGAACAGATGATCCCACTGTGAACCATCAGTGCGGAACGTGTCCGGGAGATTGTAGAGTTTCTTCCACATCTTCTGCACCTCGACCACACGCTCGCCGATGGCCGTTGGTGCGCCGGTCGCATCCTTCAGATAACCGGCGGCGGAAAAATGATCGGCATGCGGGTGGGTATCGAGTATCCAGTCGAGGGTAAGACAATTGGCTTCAATGTATCGCAGCAATCGATCTGCGGAATTGGTTCGCGTCGCGCCTGATCTCCGATCGAAGTCAAGCACCGGATCGATGACGGCACACCGTCGTGTCATCGGGTCCGCGACAATGTATTGCACGCTGCCGGTGGCTTCGTCGTAAAAGCCGCTAACGTTGGGTTCGATGCCGACGACCGCGCGTCGTGCGGACGCCGCCGAGGCACATGCCACGACCGACGTGGCAGGAGCTGTCTGTGTCATCTTCCAACCTCCAGGCGGGGCGCGGACGTTGTGCCCGACAGAACGGGGCGGTCTGTCTGGATCTGCCGCGCCGGATACCCGCAATCCGCAGCTCAGCCGCGCGGTTGCGGCACGATGCGAAGGTACGGCCGCGGCGCCTTCCAACCTTCCGGGTAGGCTTGGCGCGCCGCCTCGTCAGTGACCGAGCCAGCGATGATCACATCGTCGCCCGGCTTCCAGTTCACCGGAGTCGCCACATTGTGCTTGGCGGTGAGCTGTAGTGAATCGATCACGCGCAACACCTCGTCGAAGTTGCGGCCGGTCGTCATCGGATAGACCAGAACGAGCTTGATCTTCTTGTCGGGCCCTACGATGAAGACATTGCGCACCGTTTGGTTGTCAGAGGCGGTGCGCTTCGAGGTATTGCCGTCGGCCGCCGCCGGGAGCATGCCCCACGCTTTCGAGACGCTCAGGTCCGTGTCGCCGATCATCGGATAGTTCGGCGCGAACCCTTGCGTCGCTTCGATGTCGTCCGCCCACTTCGCATGCTCGTCGATTGGGTCGACGGAAAGCCCGATGATTTTCACGTTGCGCCTGTCGAACTCTGGCTTGAGCCTGGCCATATAGCCGAGCTCCGTGGTGCAGACCGGGGTGAAGTCCTTAGGGTGTGAGAATAACACCGCCCAAGAGGTGCCGACCCACTCGTGAAAATGGATACGGCCCTCTGTTGTCTCGGCCTCGAAATCCGGTGCCGTGTCGCCGATTTGCAGTGTCATGGTAGTTCCTTTCTGGCAGCCATTGTGTGTCGCGAATGTATTGACTTAGCCGACAACCGACGATGCGTGGCCGGTTCCAGCATTGTTCCAGCCGTGGAACTCTACTCCGTGCAGTCGTGAAGCGTTTTGAACATGGCGATGGTCAGCACCGGCTCGACTTCCTTCAGAAGCACGATAGCTGAACCGGGCTCTGCGACAGGTTACTTCCGACGGGCCGCATAGCCCTCCGGCAGCCTCTCGGGATCACAAGCGATCACCTCTTCATTGTCAGGACCGCAGTCTTCGAGAAACGTGATGTCGGCGAACTCGTCGATTAAAAGCTTCGGATAAGTGGGGCCGGCATCGCGATAGCGACGCATCAGGTCGAGATGGGCATTCTGGAAGCAAACGGTCTTCTTCGGATCCCGCGCGATCCATTGTGGAAAGAATATCACGCCGTGCAGTCGACGCTCGGTGAGATTAACCGCGACGCTGACGGTCGTCCCGGTCGGCTCGTCCCAGGACATCTTGAAGACGTTATCGGCTAGGCGAACGACATGGGTCTCCTGGTCTCGCACCCAGCGTCCACCCACCATCCCGCTATGGATACGGTAGTCGATCGTCCGATCGTCCTTGACATAGATCTCATACTGCCAGCCATTCTCATAGGTGTAGATCAAGTGCTTGCCGACAATCGGGGCGATTTCAGCGGGCCTGGTTGACGCAAAGGGGTCGGACATTAGGTTTTCCTTTCGGGCAGCTCTTGGTGCACTTGATGCTCGTTCTTCGATCGTGTCGGCTCTACTGGCGTCCACCTTTTGCCTTGAAGACGATCAACTTCTGCTCGGTCATTTCCTGCATTGTCCACGGAATGCCACCGATGCCGTAGCCGGACTGGCGACGGCCGGCGAAAGGCATCCAGTCGGCGCGGAAGGCCGTATGGTCGTTGACCATTACCGCAGAGGCGGCAAGGCGCTCGGCGGCATCGAACGCGGTGCGGAGATCTTCGGTGAAGATGCTGGCCTGAAACGCCATCGGCAGCGAATTCGCTGCGGCGATCGCATTGTCGAGCCGCGTGAAGGGATAGACGCAGGTCACCGGGCCGAACACTTCGAGGGTCGAGACCTTGGCGTTGCGCGGCGGGTTGACGATGATCGCCGGAACCAGCGTCGTGCTGCTGACGCGTCCGCCGCCGATGAGCCTGGCACCGGCCGCAACGGCCTCGTCGGTCCAGGCCGAGACCCGATCGGCCTCGCGCGGAAGGATCAGCGGGCCGACCTCGGTTTCGGCCGAGACCGGATCACCGACCCTCAATGCCGCCACACGAGCGGCGAAGCGGTCGAGAAACGCGCTCTCGAGATCCGCATGGACATAGATCCGCTGCACCGAGACACAAACCTGACCGGCATGGTAATAGCCACCCTTCGCCAGCGGCTCGATAAGCCGGTCGAGGTCGGCACTCCGGTCGATGATCGCCGGCGCGGCACCACCGTGCTCCAACGCGCAACGCGTTCCCGGCGGCAGCTTGGACCGGAGATACCAGCCGACGCGGCTCGATCCGATAAAGCTTAGAAAGGCGATCCGGGGGTCAGTTGCAAGCGCCTCGGCGAGCTCGTTGCTCTCGGGAAGAAAGACCTGGCACCAATCGGGCGGCAACCCGGCCTCGTGGAGTAGATGCACGAAATCGATGCAGGAGAGCGGCGTCATCGGCGCCGGCTTGACGATCACCGGGCAACCCACGGCGATCGCGGGTACGACCTGATGGACGATGAGATTCAGGGGGTGATTGAACGCCGAGATGGCGGCGACGACACCGATCGGCTCGAGGATCGTGAAGGCCCGCCGATCAATGCTCGCCGGCGTCAGCCCCATCGGAATTTCCCGGCCGCCCCGGACGCGAAGCTCGTCGACGGCATTCCGCACGCCGTCGATGGCACGATCGGTTTCGATCAGCGCATCAGTCAATGGCTTGCCGCCCTCGCGCGCGATCTGGCGCCCGAGATGCTCGCGCTTGCCCTCCATCAGCCCTGCCAGTTTTCTGAGAATCTCCATTCTCTGATGGGTTTTCAGCCAAGCGCCGCGGTCGGCGAACAACGTTTGGGCGGCTTCGATCTTGCGGTCGAGCGCAGCCATATTGTCGCTGTCAAGCCGAGCGATAGGCGTCCGATCGAAAGCCTGAACGACCTCAATCATGACCGCTCTCCAGCCTCTGACGCGTGGGCGCGCAATTCGTCTATGAGGACCCGGATGTTTTCCGAATAATCGATCGGCACGGTGACGAGATGGACCCCGCCGCCGGCAAAGGCGGCTTCGAGCGTCGGCACCAGTCCATCGGCGCTCTCCACCCGGCTGCCCTTAACGCCGAAGGCTTTGGCATAGGCGACGAAGTCGGGGTTGCCGAAGGTCATGCCGAAATCGGCAAAGCCATCAACCGCCTGCTTCCAGCGAATCATCCCATAGGCATCGTCCTGCGGGATCAACACGACGACGTTGAGCCCGAGGCGGGCCGCCGTTTCCAGCTCCTGCGAGTTCATCATAAACCCGCCGTCGCCGCACACGGCGAGCACGCGCCGGTCCGGATGGAGCATCGCGGCCATCATTGCCGAGGGCAGTCCAGCCCCCATTGTTGCCAGCGCGTTATCGAGCAGCAGCGTGTTCGCGGCCTGGGTGCGATAGTTGCGGGCGAACCAGATCTTGTACATGCCATTGTCGAGGCAGACGATGCCATCCTCCGGCATCACCTGCCGCACATCGTGCACGATGCGCTGCGGCGTCAGCGGACAGCGGCTCTCATCTGCCCGTTCGCCGATGCGCGCGAGAATGTGCTTGCGGAGCGGCAACAGCGCACCTGCCCTCGGCAGCTTCCCTTCGAGACGGTCGGCCAACAGCGCCAGACTTGGACCGACATCACCGATAAGCTCCGCATGCGGGAAGTACACCTCTTCGACCGTGGCAGGAAGATAGCCCACATGCAGAACCTTGGGTCCGCCGCGGCCCATCAGGAATGGCGGCTTCTCGACCGTATCGTGCCCGATCGAGATGATCAGATCGGCGCGCTCGATCGCATCATGGACATAGTCGCGCGCCGAGAGCGCCGCGGTGCCCATGTAGAGGCCGGATCCGCCAGCGGCGGCGCCTTTGCCCATCTGCGTGCAGAAGAACGGGATTTGCAGACGCCTCACGAAATCCGACAAGGCCTCCGCCAGGCGCGGCCGGCTCGCGGCCGCGCCCAGCATTACCAGGGGACGCTCGGCGTCGCGGATCAATCCAGCGGCGCGATCCAGCGCCACAGGATTGGCGACCGGAAGTGCGATCGAGTGGGACGGCACCGGCGAAATCGCGGGCGCTTGCTCTGCCGCGATATCCTCCGGCAGTTCGAGATGGACCGGGCCCGGTCTCTCCTGCTGCGCGACCCGGAACGCCTCCCGCACGATCGCGGGGATCGTCGCTGGGCTGACGATCTGTTGCGCCATCTTGGTCAGCGGCCTCATCGTCGCGACGATGTCTACCATCTGAAAGCGTGCCTGCTTCCGGCTGAGGACACCTTTCTGGCCGGTGATCATGACCATCGGCAACGCGCCCAGCTTGGCATAAGCCGCACCCGTCGTCAGATTGAGCGCGCCCGGACCAAGCGTCGAAAGGCAGACGCCAGCCTGACCGGTGAGGCGTCCGTGTGTGGCTGCCATGAAAGCCGCCGCCTGTTCGTGGCGGGTCACTACCAACTTGATCGTCGAGCGGCGCAGTGCTTCGACAATGTCGAGATTTTCTTCTCCCGGCACCCCAAAGATCTGCTTTACACCCTCGTTCTCGAGTGCCGCTACCAGCAGCTCGGCCCCATTCATCGGATACACTCCATTTTCATTCGGCGA
>DASQVN010000086.1:0-6866 GCA_035640755.1 Rhodopila sp. | reverse complement strand
AAGCCCATGATCGCCATGCCGGTCGCCATCCCCGGCCGGTCCGGGAACCAGCGGATCAGCGTCGATACGGGAGAGATATACCCGATCCCAAGCCCAAAGCCGCCCAGCACCCCATAGCCGAAATAGATGAACCAGAGATTGTGCAGATGGACCCCGATCGCGGCCAGGAAGAACCCGCCGGCCCAGCACAGCGCGGCAGTGAACATGGCGCGGCGTGGACCGCCCTCCTCCACCCAGCGCCCAAGCAGGGCCGCCGATGCGCCAAGAAAGAAGATGGCCAGGCTGAAGATCCAGCCGAGCTGGGTCAGCTTCCAGTCGGCCGCGGCAGGCTGCGTGATGCCGATGAGACGGGTCATCGGCAGGTTGAACACGCTGAACGCATAGGCCTGCCCGATACAGAGATGCACGCACAGCGCCGCCGGTGGAATGAGCCAGCGGCTGTATCCAGGCACGGCGACAATGCGGTCCTTATGAAGAAACGAAAGGGTCATCCTCCCTACTCCCGGGCGCTTCGTTGTTGTTTGCCGCCCCGACAGTCCCCCGGCGGGCCGGAGTCGTGGGTCTGCCCGGGAAGCTGGCCATGGCGCACCGCAACCTCGCGCGGGCTGCAGTGCCCCATAGACTTGTTGTGGATGTTTCCTTTGTCATTTCAAATCTAGGATTCATACAAATGGCTGCCCGCAAGAACCGCTTTGTAGACGCCTGTATGGAATGACCCCATGGCCACACACAGCGCCCGCGCCGCGCCGTGCGCGGTGACCGCGCCTATGGCTCCACGCCGCCTCGGATCTGCTCAGGCAGTGGCGCCGGAGAGAATCTCGCCGAACAGGTCCCAGGTCTTCCCGGTCCAGCGCATCAGTTGCAGTTGCCGGATCGGGCGGTAGTTGCTCGGGCTGGTGTTGATCTTGATCCCAGGCAGCACGACGGGGTTTTCCAGGTCCTTCAGGCTGGTCGCCTGACGCATCAGGTTTTCCCGCGAGAGATCGCTGCCGCATTGCTTCAGCACCTGGATCATCGTGTATGCCAGACCGAAGCCGGCAATGTTGCCGCCGTCCTTCAGATCGCCATCGGGATAGTATTTCGCCATGAACCCGCGCCACTGCTTCATGCCGGCGTCATTGTCCCAGCGTGGATCGGTCGGGTCCTTGAGATAGGCCGAGCTGACGATGCCGACGCCGTTCTGCGGCCCCGCCGGGATCATCACCGCGCCGACCGAGACCGAGACCCCGCTCAGCACATGCAGCGGCTTCCAGTTCAGGTCGGCCACCTTGCGGATCGCCTGCGCGGCGAATTTCGGCACCGCGACGGTCATCAGCACCTCGGGGGCCGCCGACTTCAGGCTGACCAGCTGGCTGTCGATCGTGGCGTCGGTCACCTCGTATGACACGGCGACGACCTTGCTGTCGTACGCGTCCTTCAGCATGTCACGCATGCCGCGCAGGTAGTCTTTTCCGAAATCGTCGTTCTGGTACAGAAGGCCGATCTTCGCATCCGGCTTCTGCGCCAGGATGTACTTGGCATAGACCTGGGCCTCGGTCACGTAGCTGGGCTGCCAGCCGATGGTCCAGGGGTGCTCCTTGTAGTCGCCCCACTTGTCGGCGCCGGTGGCCAGGAACAGGTGCGGCACCTTCTTCGCGTTCACATAGCGCACAATCGCCGTGTTGGTCGGGGTGCCGAGGGTCGCGAACAGGCAGGCGACGCGGTCTTCCTCGATCAACCGGCGGACCTGCTCCACCGTCTTCGGCGGGCTGTAGCCGTCGTCATAGGAGATGAAGTTGACCTTGCGGCCTGCGAACCCGCCCTCATCATTTGCCATGCGGAACATGCCGGCGATGGCCTTGCCGATGGTCCCGTAGGACGAGGCAGGTCCGCTGTAGGGTATCGTATTGCCGATCCTGATCTCCGTGGCGGTCACCCCAGTGGTGTCCTCGGCGCGGACGATGGCCGGGGTGAACAGCGTGGTGGCGGACGCCGCCAGAAGCGTCCTTCTGCGCATGATCATGCCTGGTCTCCCTGTTGTGCGGCCCATGTCTCCGGGCCTGCGTCAGGCAGGGTAGGCCGGCGTGCGGGGTGCGGCCACGAAAATCAGGGTGACGAGGCAGGACTCAGGCGGCCGCCGCAGATGTGAGCGACCGGACCAGACTGTCCACCTGCTCGATCACCGTCTGCGTCTGGCGGAAGGCCACCCGGATCACCCCATCGCCGCACGTCACGACGCGTGCGGGGATGGGCTGGCCGGCACCGGGGAAGGCAAGCTCGACATCCTCGCCGCAGGGTAGTTCGAGCGCGCACACCAGGCAGGCGCCGCCGCGGGAGATGTTCTGCAGCACCACCGGCGTTCCCGCCCGATCTGGGGACTGGTCCGGCGTCGCGCCCAGGCCGCGCAGAGTGCCGCGCAGGTCCTGCCCCGCGACCCGCTGATACATGCGACGCTCAGTGGCGTGCAGCATCGAGGCGAGGAACTGCTCGATCTCCTCGCGCAATGTGGTGGAGACGCGGGCGACGTGGCCGGCCGCCGCCGCCACGGTCTGGCTCGTGCTGCCGGCGCTTTCGGCGACCGCCAGCACCTCGCGCATCGCCTGCGTGATCTGCGCATTCTGGCCGGTGACCACACTGACGCTGCTGCTGATTTCCTGCGTCGCCGCGGCTTGCTCCCCAACCGCCGCGCTGATCGAGGCGGCAACCTGCTCGATCCGCCGGTTCGCATCGAGCATCTCGGCGACCACGCCGAGTGCTTGGCCGGTGGCAGCCTGAATGGCGGAAACCCGCTGGCCGATCTCCTCGGTGACGTGTCTGGTCTGCTGCGCAAGCTGCTTGACCTCCGAGGCGACGACGGCGAACCCCTTGCCGGCCTCCCCGGCGCGGGCTGCCTCGATCGTGGCGTTGAGCGCGAGCAGGTTGGTGCGGCCGGCGATCTCGGTGATCAGGTGCAGTGCGCTGCCGATGTCGGCCACGGCCTCCGACAGGGTGCGCACCGTGGTATTCGTCGTCTCGGCGCGATCCGCCGCCTGCTGTGCGGCCGTCGCCGCCGCGGTGATCTGCGTCGCGATGTCATTGATGGTGGCGCTGAGCTGCTCGGTTGCCGCCGCGACAGCCGAGAGGTTGTGCGCGCTTTCCTCGGCACCGGCTGTGGTGCCGGCGGCGCCGGCCTGGGTCTGGCGCACCGCCTCGGTCATCTGAGCGGCGGCGCCGTGCATCCCTTCGGTCGACTGGCTGAGGGCGCCGAGGGCACCTGCCATCGAACGTGCGAAGTCCTGCGTCTGCTGTTCCACAGCGGCGGACTCCCGCTCCCGCAGGTCACGCGCCGCGGCGTCGGCTTCCAGCTCGCGGTTCTGGCGCAGCTTGCCGAGGAAGACGCTGGCGGCGACCGCGATCTCCCCGACCTCACTGTCGCCGGCGGGCGGCAGGGCGACGCCGTCGATCCGCCCGTCGGCCATCTGGCCAAGGGCAACAGTCAGGGCCTTGAGCGGCCGGACGACCGAGCGGCGCATCAGCCACAACGTGGCGCCCACGGCCAAAAGCGCGCCGAACGCCGTCGCCGCCAGCAGCAAGAGCGCGACGCGGCGACCATGAGCGACGGTGGCGGCCTCCATCTGCCGCAGCGTGCCCACTGTGCTGTCGCTGAGTTCATCGAGCGCCTTGGTGAACCGTTCACGTACGCTGCGGGCGGCGTCGTTGTTGCCGGCCTCATCGGCGGCCTGCGCGCCGACCTCGACGCCGAGACGGGCGATTTCCTCGCGCAGCGTGATGAAGTTCTCGATGGCGCCGTTCAGCGCGGCGGCGCGGGCCTGCTGGCTGGGCGGCAGCCGGTCGCGCAGACGCTGCCAGTCGGCACGCATCTCCGCCAGGTAGCCGCGCAGCCCTTTCGCGAACTTCTGCGCGTGCGCAGCATCGTGCGCGATATAGAGGCCGCGGCTTTCCATCACGGCGGCGAACTGTTCGGCGCGGAGCCGCTCGACCAGCGGCGGCGTTTCCTCGGCGCGCGACAGTGCCGCCAGCTCATCGGCGAGGGATTCCATGGTGAGGTAGGTTGCCGCGGCGCCGCCGACGGCGACCAGGCCCAGGGCGATCAGGGCGGCCGCCACACGGACGCCGATGGATGAGAACGCGCGCAGCTTCATGGTGCCCCGGACACAATTGGCGATCGTGTTCGGGATTACGACAGAAAACCTAACAAATGGTGAATGGGATCCTACTTATTCCGCCCGGATCAGGCCGCGTTGGCTGGGGGCGTCGATGAATGCAAGGACCTCGGCGACCAGCGGATCGCTCCCGAAGCGCGCACGAGTCTCCTCCAGCCGCTGGGCGAACACGCCGGTCTTCGCGTAAAGCGTGCGGAAGGCGGCGTGCAGGCGCTGGATCGCCGCCTTGTCGAAGCCGCGGCGCTTCAGGCCGATGACGTTCAGGCCGGCCAGCCTGGCGCGGTTGCCGATGACACTGCCGAACGGAATGACGTCGCCTTCCACACCCGACACGCCGCCGATCATCGCCGCCCGGCCGATGCGGACGAACTGGTGGATGGCCGCGGCGCCGCCGATCACGGCGTGGTCGGCGATCCGCACATGCCCGCCCATCACCGCGTTGTTGGCAACGATCACGTGATCGCCCAAGGAACAGTCGTGCGCCACATGCACCACAGCCATCAGCATGCAGTCGCTGCCCACGCGGGTGATGCCGGGCCCGGTCACCGTGCCGCGATGGATAGTGCAATGCTCACGGATCTGCGTGCGGGCGCCGATCTCGCAGCGCGTCGGTTCGCCCTTGTACTTCATGTCCTGCGGCGGCAGCCCGACCGTGCAGAACGGATACAGCTCGGCATGCTCACCGATAACAGTGTGGCCCTCGACAACGACGTGGGAAATCAACCTGGCTCCGGCCTCGATGACCACGTTGGGGCCAACCGAGCAGAACGGTCCGATCTCGACACCAGGGCCCAGTTCGGCATTGTGCGCCACGACCGCGGTCGGGTGGATGCTGACGCGGTCGGTGATATGCAAGCGAAGGTTGGTCATCGAGTCCATGGGGTTCCGTTTCGGAATGCGAGTCGTCAGTCTTCGGCCACCGGCACGCTATGGGCGCTGGGGTGGAGTTCCAATTCAATCATTGTTGCCGAATGTTTCCAATTCAGCTCGGTAACACCTTGTATCAGCATGGATTTTGGCGTTACCAAGGCAACGTGCCAGCACGCCGTTCACGCGCTTGAGCATGAGCGCGTGATTCACGTTCTCCGATATTCTGCCTCAAACGATCACGCGCTGGTCAGAGCGGCGCAGCCCGGTCCATGATCATGGCCGCGTAGGTCGCCTCCGCGACGGAAACGCCGTCAACCCGCGCCGTGGCCTGGAACTTCCAGACGTTGCCGCGGTTGCGTTCCTTCACCACGTGGATGCGCAACTGGTCACCCGGCATCACCGGGCGGCGGAACTTGGCGCCTTCGATCGACATGAAATACACCACCTTGCCGGCAGCCTCGGGGCCCAGCGTCTCCACCACCAGAACGGCGGCGGTCTGCGCCATCGCCTCGATGATCAGAACGCCGGGCATCACCGGGTGGTTCGGGAAATGGCCGGCGAAGAAGGATTCATTGACCGAGACGTTCTTCACGCCAACGGCAGAGTGGTTCAGCACGACATCAACGACACGGTCGATCAGCAGAAAAGGATAGCGGTGTGGGATGTCGTGCATGATCCGGTGGATGTCCACCAGCTCGATCGTCCTGCTGTTCCCTCCGACATTGGCTGTCTCGTCCATGGTGCTCAATCCATATCCGGGTTCGACTTGCGATCCGCTCCGGCAGCATCCGATCCGGCCGGACCGCCCGGAACGCCGCCGGCCCGCACCCAGCGCCGGATCAACGCGACTTCCCTGAAGAACGCCTTCACCGGCTGGGCCGGTGCACCGATCACGTCGGACCGCGCGGGAACGTCGGCCATCACCCCGGCCTGGGCGCCGATGCGGGCGCCGGTTCCGATTCGCAGATGCCCCGCGATGCCGCCCTGCGCCGCCACGACCACCTGATCCTCCAGCACGGTCGAGCCCGCAATGCCGGATTGCGCCACCAGCACGCAGGCCTTGCCGATGCGGCAGTTGTGGCCGATCTGCACCAGGTTGTCGATCCGCGTACCCGCACCGATCACCGTGTCTTCAAGCGTGCCGCGGTCGATGGTGCTGTTGGCGCCGACCTCGACATCATCCTCGATGATGACGCGGCCGAGCTGGGGGATGGTGTGGAAGCCATCTTGGGTGATGGCGAAGCCGAAGCCGTCCTGGCCGATCCGCGCACCCGGATAGATATACACGCGGTCGCCCAGCAGCGCGTGGGATACATAGGCCTGTGGCGCGATCCTCGCGTCGCGCCCGATCTCCACCCCGTCGCCGATCACCGCCATGGCGCCGATCCGGCCGCGCGGGCCGATCACCACGTTCTCCCCGATCACCGCAAGCGGCCCAATCTCCGCCGAGGGGTCGATCCGCGCGGACGCGGCAACAACGGCCGAGGGATGGATGCCGGCGCTGACCGGGGGCAACGGGTGGAACAGTGCCGCAACCTTGGCCCAGGCGACGAGCGGATCGTCGGCCAGGATGGGCACCGTCGCTTCCGGCACGTGCGCCTGCATATCGGGGTGAACGATCACCGCGGCAGCCTTCGTTGCAGCCAGCGCGGCGGCGTTCTTGCGGTGGTTCAGGCAGAAGCTCACATCCTGGTCCGTCGCCGCGGCCAGCGGCGCGACCCGGTGCAGCATCAGTCGGCGCGGCGGCGCCTCGCCCTCGGCCGCGTCAGCCACCGCGGCCAGCGTATGCGGGCCGGTGCGGCGGAAGAATCGGGGATCGCCGGGAAGCGGCGGCCGGTCCACGCAGCCGCTCAT
>DASQVN010000085.1:0-2644 GCA_035640755.1 Rhodopila sp. | reverse complement strand
CAGTCAGCGATCCCCGTCCTGGCCTCTTGCCCGTCGGCATAGCCCTTCAGATAGATGTCCTCATGCTTCAGCGATCGCCACAGGCGTTCGATGAAGATTCCATGTGGGTGCGGTGATGGAAGTTTACGGCGTAGACTTCGGTCGCCGTTGATTGCATATCGAGGAGAGGCCCCGTGCTCCCCACATGTCCCGAATCCACGAACACTTACGAGAGAACGCTGTTTGTGTCCCTGGAACTGAGCAGGTCCACTTGGCTGCTCACAGTGCTACTGCCGGGGAGCGCGAGAATGTCGAAGTACTCCTTGCCTGGTGGTGATGGCGCCGCTTTGCTTTCCTTGCTGGGTCGTTTGCAAGCGAAGGTCTCGCAGGTTATCGGCGACGGGTCAGTGAGCGCCGTCATCATACAGGAAGCTGGGCTTGACGGCTTCTGGGTTCACCGATTGCTCGAGGCCAACGGCGTTGAAAGCCACGTCGTCGATCCGGCCTCAGTGGCGGTGCCGCGACGGCAACGCCGAGCGAAGACCGACGCGATCGATGGTGAGACGCTGCTTCGGACGCTGCTGGCCTGGAAGCGGGGTGAACCGCGTGTCTGCTCGATGGTCGTGCCGCCTTCCCCGGAAGACGAAGATCGCCGGCGCGTGGCCCGGGAACGCACCATCCTGCTTCAGGAAAGAGTCCGTCACGTAAACCGGGTCAAGGGTCTGCTCGCGAGCCAGGGCATCACGACTTTCGAGCCAACCCGCCCGGGGCGGCGCCAGCAACTCGAGGCATTGGTGACGGGCGACGGACGCCCCTTGCCGACCCAATTGAAAGCAGAACTGATACGTGAGATCGAGGTTCTCGAGCTCCTTATGCGCCAGATCACCGAGGTCGAGGCGGAACGCGATCGTCTTGAAAATCACCCGCAACAGCAGGCCGGACCGATCGCTCTCCTCGCGCGGGTCAAAGCCATCGGCCCGCAGTTTGCCGCCGTCCTGTATCTGGAGGGCTTGTACCGAAGCTTTGCCAACCGGCGCGAGGTCGCCGCCTATGCCGGGTTGGTGCCCACCCCGTGGCGCAGCGGAAAGATCGATCGGGAACAAGGGATCTCGAAGGCCGGCAATCGCCGGCTTCGTACGGCGATGATCGAGCTCGCCTGGATGTGGGTACGACACCAACCCGGCAGTGCACTGACCCGGTGGTTTCATGACCGCGTCGGGACGGAACGCGGCCGAGTGAAGCGGATCACCATTGTGGCGTTGGCGCGCAAACTCCTGATCGCGCTCTGGCGCTACATCACCCATGGAGAGGTGCCAGAGGGAGCGACGCTGAAGACGACTTGATGCTTCGCGCAACGTAACAGCGCACGCCAGCCGTCGGCGGGAGAACTGAATCCCCTTCCGCCCGACTTCGGCAGGGCGGACCTGATAACGTCCTGGCTGCAAGATGCCGCGATAAAGATTGGTCCCGCCCTTCCGAGCCCGATGACCTCGAGTATGAGGGATTTTGGTGACAGCCGCGATGGCGGCGACCGGATGTGAGGTTCTGCGGCTTCGGACCGCAGTCGGTATGGACAGGCTCGGCTGGAGTGGACGGAAGCGTGCGGCATATGCGAGCAGGCAGTCATCGACCACCACGGCGCTTCGATCATGCGTGTCGGCAGGGCCGCCCTCAAGGGCTGCGCTACGCGCACCCGCAAGCGGGCTTCGGCCCTTGACCGCGTCCCCGCCGCCAAGCGATGGGCAATGATGCCGTTATGGTGAATGGATTGGTACTGCGAGTTTCCGATTGACCGCTCCGCCCCTCATGTGAGACGTTATCCATCCAGCGGCCACGACCATCCATCGAGATCCGGATCCCCGCCGACACCAGCACACCGGTGAAAGCGGCGCTGGTGAATTGGCTGCCTTGATCGGTATTGAAGATCTCGGGGCGGCCGAACCGAGCCAACGCCTCCTCCAGCGCCGAGACGCAGAACGACACGTCCATGGTGTTCGACAACCGCCAGGCCAGCACCGCCCGGCTCGCCCAGTCCATGACCGCGACCAGGTAGAGAAAGCCGCGCCCGATCGGGATGTAGGTGATGTCCGCTGCCCAGACCTGGTTCGGCCGGTCGACCGTGAGATCACGCAGCAGATACGGGTAGATCGTGTGTCCGACCGCCGGTTTGCTGGTCCGCGGCTTCGGACCCAGCGCTGCAATGCCCATCCGCCGCATCAGCCGCTGCACGCGCTTGCGGTTGATCACGACACCCTCGGCCCGCAGCATCGCCGTCATCCGGCGCGAGCCCAGGAACGGCCAGCGCGTGAACAGCTCATCGATCCGCCGCATCAGCCTCACGTCGTCGTCGTTTGCCCGAGCCGGTAAACGATAGACGCCAGAGCGCGCCAGGCCGAGCATCGCGCACTGCCGCCGGCCGACAGCCATGGATGATCCCGGTCGAGCTTGGCTCTGCGGTCCGGCGCGCTCACCGTCCGAACCTCTTTGCGAAAAAATCGTTCTCGACCGTCAGCTGGCCGAGTTTGGCATGCAGCCGCTCGATCTCGCGCGCGCTCTGCGCCTCGGCTTCCTGACCGACCTTCGCGTCGAACGCCCGGGCAGCGTGCTCCTGCAACTGCTTCTTCCAGGCATAGACCTGGTTCGGGTGCACCTGATAGCGCTGCGC
>DASQVN010000084.1:0-2609 GCA_035640755.1 Rhodopila sp. | reverse complement strand
GCGGCGGGGCTGCTGGCGACCGGCATTGCCGGGTTCCTGCCGTTCAACTTCCCTCGCGCGCGGATCTTCATGGGCGATGTCGGCAGCCAGTTCTGCGGCTTCATGCTGGCGGTGCTGGCGATCGTTGCCAGCCGCTTCGACGGGGTGGAGCTGTCGTTCCTGCTGATGCCGATGCTGCTGTCGGGCATGATGTTCGATGTCGGCTTCACGCTGGTGCGGCGTGCGCTGGCTGGCGAGGCGGTATTCCAGCCGCACCGCGGCCACCTGTATCAGGTGGCGCAGCGCTCCGGCGTGCCGGCGGTCACGGTTGCGCTGCTGCACTGGGGATTCGCGGTGTTTGGCGGGGTGTGCTGCCTGATCTTCATCGCGGCGCCATCGGCGTACAAGCCGCTGGTGCCGTTCCTGACGCTGCCGCCGCAGCTCGTGTGGACCGGGTATGTCGCGCGCCGGGCGAAGGCGGCAGCGCTGGGCCGCTGGGGGTGAGCGGCGCAGGGGGTTCTAGGCCTCGGCGGGGCTCAGCCGCTTAGACCAGTTGGTGGAACAGGCGCAGGTAGCTTTCGGCGCAATTGGTGTAACTGAATGCGGCGGCACGGGCCTTGAGGCGTTCAGGCGTCCAGCGTGCCTGCTCCTGCAGCACGCGCGCCATGGCGCGGGCCAGGGCATCGGGGTCGCGCGGCGGGACCAGCATGCCATACTCACCCTGGGAGAGGATGTCGGCCGGGCCGTGCGGGCAATTGGTGGATACCACCGGCGTGCCGCAGCCCATCGCCTCGACGAGCACGTTGCCGAAACCCTCGGAGCGGGAGGACAGCACGAAGGCGTCGGCGGCGCGCATGAACGGAAGCGGGTTCGCGGTGAAGCCGGCGAAGGCGACGTGGTTCTCGATATCCAGCGCCGCGGCGAGCTCGCGCAGTTCATCGAGCATTGGGCCGACGCCCAGCACGATCAGGCGTCCCGGCTGGGACTCGAGGAACAGCGCGAAGGCGCGCAGCAGGGTCCGATGGTCCTTCATCTCCACCAGGCGCCCGGCGGTGACGAACACCGGACGGTCCTTGTGCACCAGCCAGGGGTGCGATGCCGGCGCGGCGGCGCGTTCGGCGAAGTCGTCGCCGATGACGGCGTTATGGATGGTGGTGATCTTCTCAGGCGGGAAGCCGGCCTCACGTTCCAGCTCGCGGGCGATGCCGTTGGAAACGGCGACGGCGTGATCGACCTTGCCCTCCAGCGTGCGGTAGCAGATCGGCACGAAGCGGTGCTTCCAGTTCACCGTGGCGTGGAAGCCGGCACTGATCGGGTTGTGCTGGCAGATCACCAACCTGGTGCTGGAGCCGCTGATGGCCTTGGCCAAGGCGGCGGCGACGTTGTTGTGATCGACGTTGGCCATCAGCACGTCCGGCCTCTCTTCCGCGAGGAAGCGACGCAGCCGGATCACGTCGTGCAGGGTGCGCTTGGCATGCAGGTTGACGACGGGGATACCAGGCTGGAGCAGCGGCAACAGTTCGCCGCGCATCTGGTGCACGACGAGCACAACATGGGCGTCGCGCTGCTGGAATTCGCGGGCGAGAACCAGGCACTGGCGCTCGACCCCGCCTGGCGACAGGTCATGGATGTAGATCGCGATCGACAGGCCGCTGCAGCCCGGCTGAAGAACCGGGCGGGTCGGCACGGCCCGCGTGCGTACGCCGTAATCGGTAATGCCCACAACAACTCCGAGCAATTGGACCCAACACACCGTGTGGACACAGCGGACTTTTGTTCTGGTCGTCGATCCGGCTGCGGTTCCGTTTCCCACTCAGGCTTGCCTGCCGGAGTTCATACGGGCAGGCATTCTTAAAGTCCTCATCAGTGTCGGCGGTTGCCCGCGCCTGATGATCACGATCCCGTTTTGCCGCGCCAAACGCGCAATTTTCTGACTGAACCCGATCGGACCCAGAACAAAAAAGTGCTGTTCGCACCAGCCTTGTCCGGTTCCGGACGCCGGCCACACGTCTCGGCGGCGCAACCGTTCGGCAAGGCGGGCGCGCATGCGGCGGTTCCATCCTTCGGGCATCCTGCGGGACAATGGATTGTCGGCGCCGATCAGGGCGGCGCTGCGGGCCCCTGCCCCGCGCAGCAGCGCGTCCAATGCCGGAGATCGGCGGCCAATATGAAAGTCGATATCGCCGACCTGGTATTTTGTGCGGCGCCAGGCGCGCAGGAGGCGCGGGTTCATTGTGGTACCATTACAATATGAGCCCGGGTCGACGACGCTGGACGTGAACCGACATCAGGATGGCGAACCGGTTACGACGATCAGCCATGCTGATCGTCATGAGGAACCAGCCACAAGCACGCTGCCGGAATATTCCCCGCGACACAGCGTCCTTGACGGCGACATGCAAAAGGAAGTCGCAGGTATCGCCGAGTACGGCAAGCCGGCGGAACCGGTGGCGGCAGCGCAACGCGCCAGGCCAGCAGCAATGTGTCGATACGCGCGCTGATCGCCGTCCATATGGATGTACGCGACAAGGATAATGGATGTACGCGAGATCGATGCCCATGTCTCCGATGTGCGTGTCTCTGGCCGGCAGGGGACGCTCCGCGCACGCCGGATCGGCTGTGTGCGTTCG
>DASQVN010000083.1:0-7199 GCA_035640755.1 Rhodopila sp. | reverse complement strand
CGACCGTGCCATAGATGGTGGTGGAACAGCAGGCGATGAACGTCGCGACCGCGGTGTTTCGGCGCATGTCGGGCAGGAACAACTGGCGGATGGGCAGGCGTCGGGCCTTGTCCAGCCATTCCTGATCCTCGTGCGAGAGGGGGGTGCCGCGGGCCTTGGCCTCGGCGATGCGGCGCTTGCGGTCCTGCATGCGGACCCAGTACGGCGATTCGGGGCATTTCGCGCGGACATAGACTGCGATCGCCGCCACTACGGCCGGCACTGCGAAGGCGACCCGCCAGCCGAAATCGGCAATGATGAACGTTGCCACGACCCCGGCCAGGGCGGCGCCGAAGCACCAGGTGCCGCGGTTGATCGACAGCACCCGGCCGCGCAGCCTGGCGGGCCAGGTTTCCGCGACCAGCATGGAGCCGAGGGACCACTCACCATTCAGGGCGAAGTTCACCAGACAGCGCACAGCGACGAACGCCGCCCAGGTCTGCACCACCGCCAGCACCGGCATCAGCAGGGAGAACAGGGCGATGTTCACCGCCAGCAGGGTGCGTCGGCCATAGCGGTCAGCCAGCCACGGCCAGACGTACATCCCGGCGATGCCGATCAGCAACGCGATCTGCAGCCCGTTCCGGTAGTCCGGCACGCTGAGATGAAACTCCTTGATGACCAAGGGGGAGGCCAGGGCGAAGATCACTCCGTCCATGCCGTCAAAGCCCCAGCCCAGACCGTTGGCGACGGCGATGTGCCAATGGGTTGGGGTGATGCGCGACTGGTCGGAGGCCGCGCGAAACGCGGCGGAGCGGCGGTAGTGCTGCTCAATCGGGCCGGCTTCGGCCATCGGGCCGAAGTCGATGTCCTGTGTGACGGCGCTCATGGCTGGCATCCCCCGTTACTACCTGGTAGTAGAGCCAAGCCGATGGCGGGCGTCCAGACGGGATGTGGGAAATTCCCCGCGGTTCTGCCGCGATCTGTTCTACGCCAGCCAGTGCGGCACCGGCAGGCCCTTGCTGCGCAGGAAGTCCGGGTTGAACAACTTCGACTGGTAGCGCGACCCCCCGTCGCACAGAACCGTCACGATCGTGTGACCTGGCCCCATCGCCTTCGCCACCCTCACTGCCGCCGCGATGTTGATGCCGGTGGAGGTGCCGACCGACATCCCCTCATGGATCAGCACGTCGAAGATCTGTTCCAGCGCTTCGGGGTCGGGGATGCGCAGCGCATCGTCGATCTGCACGCCGATCAGGTTTTCGGGCACGCGGGACTGGCCGATGCCCTCGGTGATGGAGGAGCCCTGGATCGTCAGATCGTTGTTCTTGACCCAGCCGTACAGGCCGCTGCCCTCGGGGTCGGCCAGCACGATGCGGACATCGGGCTTCCGCTCCTTCAACGCCAGCGAGACGCCGGCCAGGGTGCCGCCGGTGCCGCAGGCGGCGACGAAGGCATCGACCTTGCCGCCGGTCTGGTCCCAGATCTCCACCCCGGTGGTGATGCGGTGGCCTTCGCGGTTCGCCAGGTTGTCGAACTGGTTGGCCCAGATGGCGTTGCCGGTCTCGGCCGCCATCTCCTCGGCCAGGCGGCGGGAGACGTGCACATAGTTGCCGGGATCGCGATACGGCTTGGCTGGCACCAGCCGCAGGTCGGCGCCGATCATGCGCAGGAAGTCGATCTTCTCCTGGCTTTGCGTCTCGGGCATCACGATCACGCACTTGTAGCCGCGGGCATTGCCGACGAGGGTCAGACCGATGCCGGTGTTACCGGCGGTGCCTTCAACGATGGTGCCGCCCTCGCGCAATGTGCCGCGTTCCTCGGCGTCGCGGATGATCCACAGGCCGGCGCGGTCCTTGACAGAGCCGCCGGGATTCATGAACTCCGCCTTGCCCAGGATGGTGCAGCCGGTCGCCTCCGACGCGCGCCGCAGACGGATCAGCGGTGTGTTGCCGATCGCCTCGGCCAGGTCGTTCTGGAAGGTGGCGCCGTGATAGATGGCGGTCATTCGCGTTTCCTCATGCAGCGGAGTGTTCGGTTATGGTTGAGAATGTCGCGCCAACCCAGGCGTGGGAAGCCCTGCGTGGCGATGCCGACGCCCAGCTGGTGGACGTGCGCACCGACGTGGAGTGGGCGTTCGTGGGCGTGCCCGATCTGAGCCCGGCTGGCAAGCAGGCGGTTCTGATCCCATGGCAGGTCTACCCGACCATGCAGCGCAACCCGGGCTTCGAGCAGAACCTGCGGGAGGCTGGCCTGACCCCGGGACACAGGCTCTACTTCATCTGCCGCAGCGGCGCCCGCAGCATGGCGGCGGCGGAGGCTGCGAAGGCCGCGGGTTTCCCGAACGTGTTCAACGTGGCCGACGGGTTCGAGGGGCCGCTCGATCAGGAAGGTCACCGCGGCGGCCTGAGCGGCTGGAAGGCCGAGGGATTGCCGTGGCGGCAGCGGTAGGCCAGACCCTTCAGGCCCATCCCGTTCAGGCGACATCGCGGATCGCCGTGTAGCCATTCCCGGCAGCGACTGACAGGCGGCCGTCGGCCAGATCGCTGCTCGTGAAGCCCGCGAGCGTCACGGCAACAGCAGGCCGGGCCGTGCTGTCCGCGACCACCGTCAGCCCGGTGTAGCCGGTTGCGCCCTGTCCGTTCAGGTAGCTCAAGGTGAAGTCGCCTGGCGTCACGCCCCATAGCGTCAGGCTGTCGCCGGCGTGGAAGTTGGCAATGGTGCTCCAGCTCGCCGCACCGGCCGACCGGGCATCGACGTAGAAGGTGTCCGTGCCGGTGCCGCCCGTGAGGAAGGCGGAGCCGACGGTGGCGAGCACGTTGGTGCCGCTGGAAACGGCCAGGGCGTTGGTGCCGCTGCCGGCGTTGATGAACCAATTCGGCGAGCTCACCGCGATGTAGAGGTTGTCCTGGGTGATGTTGACGTACTGCTCCAGGGGGCCGAGCACGGGGCCGGTATAGACTTGGCCGTGCGCGTCCAGGGACTGACCGGTGGTGGTATTCACAACGATCAGCGGCGGCGACCCGGTCAGCCCCTGCAAGCCGAGGTCGGAAAGCGCCTGGTGGCCGGCTTCGGTCGGGTGCAGGATGTCCCAGTACAGGTATTGGTTCTGTGCCGCGGCGCCGATTGCGGCCAGCGTGCCACTGTGGGGATCGGTGAAATTGCCGCTCCAGACAGGGGTCGTGACGTTGGTCAGGCCGAATGCGGCAGGGTCGGCAATCGCGTGGTTGAGCAGTCCGTTGGCGTCAACCACGTTGACGTTGATGGCGCCGGCCTTGGCGATGGCAGCAAGCTGGGTGATCAGCGCGGTATCATACTGGGCGGATAGCTGTGACGCCTCGGCCACCAGCGCGGCGGATGGGGTGTTGCTGCCATTGACCGCGCCGGTCATCACATCCGGGGTCTTGCCGAGGTCGGGCACGTTCAGCACCAGCAGGTTCGTCGCGCCGCCCTTGATCAGGCTGTTGATGAAGTTGATCTCGTTCGTCACGGACGCGCTGACATCCGCTGCCTGCTGCGCCGCCGACAGGCTCGGCTTGCTCAGAATGTCGAGCAAATCGTCGTTGCCGACGGACACGGCGTAGAGCGCGTTGGCGGAGGGCTTTGGCACCGCGGCCTGGAACTGGACCAACTGCGCCGGCAGGGAGATGGCAGCCAGCTTCGGCTCATTGGCGTTCTGCGGCGCGCTGCCTGTCTCGGCGCCGCCATAGGCGAAATCCGTCCCGCCGATCAGGCTGGGCTTCAGCGTCCCGAGGCCCAACGCGATGGACAGGTCCTGCGTCCAGGTCGGGCCGTTGCTGAATACGTTCCCGTTCGTGGGCGCATATTTCTCCTGGAAATACGGCGGCGACACCGGTTCGGTCGCGCCGGTGGCTCCAGTGGTGATCGACAGGTTGCCGGCATCCGACAGGCTGTCCCCGAAGGCATAGATGGCTCCAAAGGGTGGAAGGGGAGAGCTCTGCGCCATGGCGAATCCCTTCAGCCGCCGTTGCGGCTGACCTCAGAACTGCTTCAGCAGCCGGTCGATGTAGTCCAGCTCCTGCCTCGGCCGCTCCCGGTCGGCGCCGCGGCGGCGCAGCTCCTCCTCGATGGCGTGGGTGCGCTGGCGTTCGCGTTCCTCGGGAACGACCACGTCCTCATTGTCCGTGCTGGTGCCCTGCGCGGTGCGGCCGAGTGGGTCGCGGCCGCCGGGATCGGCCTGGTCCGGGGAGCCGGGGATCGGGCCATTGCCGCGGCCCTCGCCCTGCCGGTCGCCGGGCATCATACCCATCATGCCCATCATGCCCTCGGCGCTCTCATCGTCGCCCTCGCCCTCATCACCCTGGCCGTTCTGGCCCTGCTGCCGGGCCATCTTGGACATGGCCTGGGCCATCTCCCTGCCACCCTTCTGCAGGGCTTCGATCGCCTTCTGCTGGGCATCGCCGGCGGATGCGTCGTCGCCCTGGTTCAGCCGGCCGATCGCATCACGCATGGCCTGGTCGGCGTCACCCAGTGACGGCGAGGCCTCGCCGGTCAGGTCAGTGAATTGCTGCATCAGCTCACCCAGCGCGTGGCGCAGGGCCTGCTGCATGCGGCCGTCAGCCTGGCGCTGCTTGTCCGGGTCATTCGGTGTCGTGCTGCCAGGCATCTGGCTGTCGCGCTGCTGCGCATGGTCCAGCAGCCCGCCTTCGCGCGCGACCAGGTCCTGCACGGCGCTGCGCTGCTGCCGGCCACGCTGCTGCTTGCCTTGCTGCCCGCGCTCGGCCTGCCTCGTGTCGCGCTGCGGGCGGGCGTTGCGGAGCTGGTCGAGCATCTGCTCCAGCTTCGACATCTGCTGCTGCGCGTCGGCCATCCTGCCCTCGCGCGCTGCCTGCTGCGCCTGTTCGGCCAGCCGCTGCATGTCGCGGTCGGTCATCTGCGCCGCCTTGGGATCAAACGGCATCAAGGCGTTGTTGCGCATCGCCTGCTCGAGCAGCGCCTGCATGTGCTTCTCGATCGCCTCCCGCAGCTCCTGCAGGCGCTTTTCCAGCGCCTGGCGGTTGGCATCCGTCGGCTCCTGACGGGCCTTGTCGAGCGCCTCGCGCGCGTTGCGGCGGGCCTGTTCCAGTGCCTGGGCGGTCTGCTCGGTGCGGCCTTCCTCGAAATGCAAAGCGAGCTGCCAGAGGCGGGTCTGCGCCTCGTCCACCGTGCCCTCACCGTGGTTGACGATCAGCAGGTAGTAGGTCGTGCTCAGCATCAGGAGAGCGGCGGGGTCATCCTTGAACAGATCGGTCTGCTGCAGAAGTTGATCCAGCACCGCCAGCGCGTCGCTGCGGTCATTGGGGTGTACACTGAGGGTCTTGCGGGCGGCGATCAGCAGGCGGGCGATCGGGTTGTGGAACGGGCGCTCGCCCAATTCGAAGGTAGCGTCGGCGCTCATGCCGGTCTGACCGATGGCGTCACGTGCCACCAGGCGCCCGGTGACGGGCAACCCGGCCCAGGGATGTGCCGTCAGATCCTGCAGGCTGATCCCGTGCGCGTCGCGGGTCGAGCCGTTGGGCAGCGGGATGTTCATAACCAGCGGCGGCGCGTTCGGCCGGTCACGCAGGCGCAGCTCCGCCTGCAGGCTGGTGACGCCGTAGTCGTCCTTCGCGATCCAGGGCAGGCGCGTCTGCTGCCCGCCTTGCTGGCGGCCCGGGTTCTCGCCCCAGGCGGCGGTGGGCGGCTGGTCGGCGATCACCGTCAACGCCCAGGATGCCATCTCCGTCCCGCCGCGGCGCACGCGCAGCAGGCCGCCGCGGCTCAGGTCCATCTCGGCCTGGAAGCTATGGTTGTCCAGCGCGCCGAACTGCTGCGATTTGTCGTTCAGCGTCAGGTTCGGTGCGTCGGCGATGCCGGAGACATTCACCGTCAGGCGGGAACCTGCCGGCACCGACACCGCGCCGCCTTCATTTTTCAGGAAGATCGGCGCAACGCGGGTATAGGATGGCGGGGTCACCCAGGCTTGCAGCTCCGGCGCCGGCGCCCCAGGCTCATTCGGCAGAGTGGGGGAGAGGGAAGCGGCGATGCGCGCCGGAGCGTCATCCCCGGCGATGCCGAAAGTGGCGACCAGCGCCAGCAGAACGGCAAAGCGCAGCGCGCGCGGGTCGCGGCGGGCAAGGCCAGGGTGCGGCGGGGCCACCCGCAGCTTGCCGATCTGGCCGGCAGCGCGCGCCACGTGGGCGTGCCACAGGGCGAGGCAGAGCGCGTCGTCGAGCGCGGGCTTGTCGGTGAGCACGGAGAGGGGGCGGTGCAGCAGCCCGGAATCGGTTTCCAGCCGGCGATCGGCGAGGCGGGTGTTCGGGATGCGTACCCGCCACAGCCCGTAGCCCAGCAGCCCAACAACGGCCAGGGCGGTCAGGACCAGCAGCGTGAGATGCGCCATCGGCGGCAGCATCGGCGGCAGGTTCAGCAGGGCGGCGATCAGGAACAGGCCGATCACGGCCAGGGCGGGGCACAGCGCCGGCCATACCGCCTCGAACAGGATGGCCGCGCGCGCCAGAAAGCGGCCCCGCGCCAGACGGGGTGGAATCAGACGGGGCGGAGTCAAACGCGGCGGGATCGTCATGCCGGCAGCCTTTCCCGCTCCCACAGCGCCTCGACCGGCTGGCGTTCGCGGATTACCGACCAGCGGTGTGCGTCAACCCAGACCTCGGCCGCCAGGGGGCGGGCATTGTATGTCGAACTCATCACTGCACCATAAGCACCCGCCTCGAGAATCGCCACGATCGCGCCGCGTGCCAGGGGGGGCAGGCAGCGGCTTCGCGCGAACGTGTCGCTGGTTTCGCAGACGGGGCCAACGATGGTGGCCGGTGCCACCGGGGCGACGGCATCGACTGGGGAGACGGGGACGATGCCATGCCAGGCATCATACATCGCCGGCCGCAGCAGGTCGTTCATCGCGGCGTCCAGCACCACGAACGGCTCGCCGCCGGTCTGCTTGACCAGCACCACCGACGCGAGCAGCACGCCCGCGGGGCCGGCCAGCCAGCGGCCGGGTTCCATCGCCAGGCGCACATCCAGGTCGTGGAAACTCTGCTTCATGACGGCGGCGAGCCCGGCCGCGGAAGGGGCAGCCTCGTTGCGGTAGGGAATGCCAAGGCCGCCGCCGCAATCCACGACAGAAACCTGCCGGCCGTGTGCCCGCAATGCGCGCACCAGATCGACAATGCGGGCATAAGCATCGCGGAACGGGGCGAGGCCGAGAATCTGGCTGCCGATGT
>DASQVN010000082.1:0-5725 GCA_035640755.1 Rhodopila sp. | reverse complement strand
CGCATCGGCCAGTTCTCGTCAACATCCAGCCGGTCGATCAGTTGCGCCAGGCCGGCATCGGTCAGCGCCTGGGCGATCTCCTCCTGCGAGAAGGCTTCGACGTGGTGTGGATAGGTGATGACGTGACGCAGTGTGCCCAGTGGGATGTAGGGGCGCTGCGGCAGGAAGAAGGACTTCTCCGGCACCTGCACCTGGCCGTGGCCGAACGGCCAGATGCCGGCCAACACGCGGAACAGGGTCGACTTGCCGGTGCCGGTCCGCCCGGTGATCACCACCGAGTGGCCCGGCGTCAAGGTGAGGTCGGCGCCGTCGAGCAGCCGGGTGCCGTCGGGCAGCACCACCGCGACGTCGTTCAGGCGGACCGTGCCGTCTTCCGACCGGGTATTGATATAGCCGCCCTGGGCCTCCGCGCGCGCCTTGACGATGGCGCGGTGGAAGGTGGCGAGACGCTCGACGATGGCACGCCACTGGGCGAGCTGACCATAGGACTCGACGAACCAGGACATCGAGTTCTGCACCGAGCCGAAGGCGCCGACCGTCTGCATCAGGCCGCCAAGCTGCATGTTGCCAGCGAAGTAGCGGGGTGCGGCGACGACGATGGGGAAGATGATGGCGATCTGGGCGTAGCCGTTGACCAAGGAGTTCAGCGCCTTGGTCCGGGTCATGATCTGATACCAATTGTTGATGACCTCGGCGAAGCGCTGCTTGAGGGTGACGCCCTCCTCGGCCTCACCACGGTAGAGGGCGATGCTCTCCATGTTCTCGCGGATGCGGACCAGGGCGTAGCGGAAGTCGGCCTCCACCCGCTGCTGGCGGAAGTTCAGGATCGAGAGCGGGCGGCCGACGAGGTGGGTCAGCGTGGTGCCGACCACGGCATAGGCCAGGGCGACCCAGACCATGTAGCCGGGGATCGGGATGCCGAACGCCTCGATGGCGCCCGAGAGGCCCCAGAGGATGCCAACGAAGCTGAACAGGGAGACGATGTTGGACAGCAAATCGAGCGAGAGGGTCAGCGTCATCTGGCAGAAATCGCGCAGATCCTCGGCGACGCGCTGGTCGGGGTTGTCGGTACCGACGGCGGCGCGGTCGGCGGTCAGGCTGATGTTGTAGTAGACCCGGTCGGACAGCCATTCGCTCAGGTATTGCCGGGTCAGCCAGCGGCGCCAGCGGATCTGCAGGTACTGATTCATATAGACCGAGTACACCGCCAGCACGATATGCAGGCCGGCGACCTCACAGAAGCCGGGCATCAGGCCGCTGGGGGTATGCCGGTATAGGAACAGCAGCTCGAGGAACGCCTTCCAGTCCTTGTCCTGCAGGGCGTTGTAGAATTCGCGCCGCCAGAAGCTGAGTACCACGCTCAGCCCGACCAGGGTCAGGTTCATGGCGATGATCGCGAGCAGGATGCCGCGCGCCGACCACCGTTCTTCCGAGGTGACGAAATAGGGGCGAGTGAGCCGCCAGGCGTCTTTCAGGAACGGGCCTATTCCACGCATGTAAGCATTATCTCTCGCTGGAGGGAAAGTGGGAGTCGATGGCGGTGAGCCAGGCAACGACACGCCTGTGGTTCACGCCGAGGTCGCCATAGCCATAGACGCTGCGTGAGTAGAGAATCAACGTGCTGCCGCCGGCGCCGTTTGGCTGCACCTGGGCGGTCACGAGATCGGGAAAGTTCAACAGGGCGGTGCGGGCGACATAGTGCGCCTGGAGCCGGTCGGGGAAAACCGCGGCCTCATAGGTGCGGGGCTGGCTTGCGGCGGCCTGGCGGACGACGATGAAGAGCCGATCCGGGGCAGCCTTGTAGGGCGGTGTGGGGATATCCGGCGTCGGATCGAAGCCCGCGGGCGCGGCCAGGGAGGTGTTGGGACTGGAGGGCCGAACGATGTGGGCGGTGTCCATCCACTGCGGAGTCGGCAGGCCCTGCACCCCGGAATACCCGCAGGCGGGCAGGACCAGGCCGACAATCCAGGCGAGCGGCGTCATCCAGCGTCATAAACTGTCATCTGATGCGTGATGCCTCGAAAGCCGTGAGGCAGCAAGCGATTTGAGCGCCATGATCCGGGTCACGGACGGCGCGCCGGCACAACGAGCAGCAGGCCCGAGAGCAGGGCGAGCGCGGTGCAGACAAGATAGCTGGTGCGGTAGTCGCCGTGTGCCGTGACCGCGGCGCCGAACACCGGCGGCACCGCCATGCAGCCGGCGAACATGATGGCGGTACCCAAGCCGGTTGCCTCGGTCCGGCGCGCGCCGCCCAGTGCGGCGTATTCGGCGTAGGCGACCCCGGTGTAGCCGCCCGACGTGGCGCCGGCGAACAATGCGTTCAGCATCACCACCCAGGCCGGCCAGCCCGCGGCATAGAAGCCGGTGACGGCCGTGGATGCGGCCATGCCGAGTCCCAGGGCGCCCAGGGTCCGGGCGGGGGTCAGGAAGCGGTCGGCGACCCAGCCCCAGAGCGGCCGGCTGAGGGAACCGGCAATCTGATAGACGGCCAGCATCTGGCCCGCGGTCACCAGGCTGAGCCCCACGACGGTCGTGAGCTGCACGGTCATGAACGCGACCATGCACAGGGCGAGGCCGGAATAGATGAAGCAGGCGCCGGAGAGCCGACGGATGCGCCGATCGGCCAGCAGCACAAAGGGCTGGAGCAGGACGCGGCCGAGGATCGGCCGGCCGGGCTCACGGTCGCGGTCCCAGCGCCGGCGCGGACGCTCCATCAGCAGCATGAGCGCAAGGATCGGCGCCAGCTCGGCCAGCAAGGCGCCGCGCCAGCCGATCGTGACGGCGAGCGGCGGCAGCGTCAGCGCGCCGATCACGCCGCCCAGCGGGACGCCGATCTGGCGCAGCGACATGACCAGGTTGAACACGGGCTTGGGCGTCTGCGGCACCAGCAGGTGGGTGCTGGCGGGCGCGGCGACGCCATAGCCGAGGCCCAGCACAATTGCGGCCATGCCGAGTCCGGCAACGCCGGAGCCGAGCACGGCGAACAGCAACATACCGGCGGCGGCGAGCAGCACGGCCTGGGTCGCACGCACGCCGCCGTAGCGGCGCACCAGCCCGGGCGCGAGCACGGCCGAGGGCACGCCGACGCCATACACCGCGGCCACGAAGTCCCCGACCAGGGTGCCGGGCACGTTCAGATCGTGCGCAACCGCGGGCGCGACAGCCGGCAGAGAGTAGAGCGTCATGGTCGCCAGGGTCTGCACCGCCAGCGTCGCGGCAAGCGGCCAGAACGGCATGGCACGGAGCTGGCCCAGCGTGGAGGCGGAGGGATGCGTCAGGTCGGGCACAGGCAGAGGATCTGGTCGGTCCGGTCGTGGCGGATCGCCCGCGTCGGGCTAGTGTGGTGGTTCCGAAGTCCGCCACACTGTGGATCAGCCGCGGTAGCGGACTTCGGAACCATAAACCACACTAGCAAACAATGTCTTGCTAGTGTCCTTATCGGTCCGGAAGTTCGTAAGGCGGCTGATCTCAGCATGACGAACTTCCGAACCGGGACACTAGGTGGCATGCTTCATGCCGAACAGGCGCTGCGCGTTGCCGCCGAGGATGGCGACCTGTTCGCTGGGCGTCAGAAATTTTGCTTCAAGGATTCGGTCCGCCGGATGCAGCTCCCACGGGTAGGGGCAGTCGGAGCCGAGCATGATCTGGCTGGCGCCGACCTCGGCGATGAGGTGGCGGAGGGCTTCTGGGGTGAAGATCAGCGAATCGTAGTAAATCTGATGCAGGTATTCGGTCGGCTTCTTCTTCAGCTTGATATTGGGGTCGAACAGCGAGCCGCCGACATCCGCCGCATGGTCCATGCGCGGGGCATAGGACGGCAGATAGCCGCCGCCGTGCGCGGCGATGATCTTGAGACCTGGGTGGTTGTCGAGCGTACCCTCGAAGATCAGGTGCTCCAGCGCAATGGTGGTGGCGAGAGGGTTGGCGATCGTATTGGCGAGCCAGCCGTTGCCTTTCAGTCGGCGGTTCAGTTCGGGCACGCCCTGCGGGTGGATGAACAGAACGGCGCCCAGTTCCTCGGCCTTGGACCAGACCGGGTCGAATTTCGGGTCGGAAAATTCCGTGCCCGCCACCTGGTCGCCGATCGCGGCGCCCTTCAGGCCCTGCCGTTTCATGGCGGTTTCAAGCTGCTGTGCGGCGAGGGCCGGGTCCTGCAGGCTCAATGAGGCGAAGGCGGCGAAACGATCCGGGTGGGCGGCGCAGACCTCGGCCAGCTTTTCGTTCTGGATGGTGCAAATCTTCTCGGCCAGATCGCGGTCCTTGTCGTACCAGAACGGGTTGATCGACAGCACCTCCATGTCGATGGCCTGCGAATCCATGGTCTTCAGGCGCTGCTCGACCGGAAGCCAGATTTCACCATTCCGGTTGCCGTTGATCGGCGGGACGAGGGCGGCGGCATCGGGGCCCATCAGATCGACGGTTTCATGGAACAGGCAATGGCTGTGCACGTCGATGGTTTTCACGCGCCGGCCGCCGACGGTGACCGGCAGGCGGGCCGACTTGCCGGGCTGCGCGCGGGCGGAACGGGTCAGACTGCATCCGCAAAACACCATGCCGGCCGCCGCGGCGGCACCGGATAGAAAGTTCCTGCGCGTGGTCACCTGCTCTGGTCCTCCCCTACTGTCCGGCGGCAATGCGTGCGCCGGAATGTGGTGGGATCGGACCACATCTTTGCCTGCAATGCTAGCGCGCTTTCAAGTTGACTGGAAACGGCGAAAGCGCGCTAGCCCTTGATTTGTAGAGCAGATTCACGCGTCCACACGTTCCGCTCTCCCGCGATCTGCTCTATCCGCGGCTACCAAGCGGCATCAAGCAGTGCGCGCACGGCCGGCGGGCCGTCGATCTTTCGTGGATTGGTGTGCACCCAGCGGTCGTGCATCGATTCGCGGGCGATCTCATCCAACTGGTCCTGCCGCACATTCACCTCACGCAGCGTGGTCGGCAGGCCGAGGCCGCGGATCAGATCGGCTACGGCATCGGCGGCCTTCTCCCCGCGCCTCCCCATTGCGTCCGACACCCACGCCTGGCGTTCGGCGTTCACTGGTTCGTTGAAGCGGAGCACGTGCGGCAGCATGACGCAGGAGGTGTAGCCGTGCGGCACCCCGGCGGTGCCGCCCAGGACGTGGCCGATGCCATGGCTCGCGCCCTTCGGCACGCCGTTCTGTGAGCCCATGATCGACATCCAACTCCCGAGCTGGCAGTTCAGCCTGGCGTCGGGGTCCTTTGGATCGGCCTTCACGGCAGGCAGGCCGGCGGAGAGCAGCCGCAGCGCCTGCATCGAGGTGCCGTCGGAGAACGGGGTTGGATTGGTCGAGCAGATATCCTCAACCGCATGATCGACGGCGCGGATGCCGGTGGACAGGAACAGCCATTCCGGCGTGTGCAGCGTTACCGCTGGGTCGAGGATGACGGATTGCGGCAGCATCATCGGGTGGCTGTAGCTTTCCTTGACGTGCCGCGTTGTGTCGGTGCAGCCGGCGAACCAGGTGAACTCCCCGGCCGAGAGCGTGGTCGGCACATCGCCCGCGCGGACGGCTGGTGCGTTGACCTGCGGACGCGCGGTCCTGCCGTCCGGGGTGACGATGGCACGCAGCCGATCGAGCTCCTGCGGGGCGGTGATGTTGTTGCCCAGGCACAGGCCGACCATTTTGGCGGCGTCGGTAACCGAGCCGCCGCCCAGGGTCAGCAGCAGGTCGGCCCCGGCGGCGCGGGCCTCGTTGGCCGC